>JBEKEP010000027.1:0-32886 GCA_050013775.1 Occallatibacter sp.
CTCTGGCTGAGTTTGGAGGCGGAGCCGTGAACAAATGGCAGGAGTTTACGGGCTTTCTGCGCGACGTGCGCTCAGAAATGCGCAAGGTGGTTACGCCCACGTGGAAGGAAGTGAAGTCGACCACCACCGTTGTCATCATCGCGGTGTTTCTGTTCGGCGCCTACTTCTTTGTGGTCGACAGAGTGTTTAAGATGGGCGTGCAAGCACTGCTGCAAAAGCTGGGTGGATTGCAGTAGTAGTCGAGAGCAGCACGGAATCGAGAGGTTAATGTCAGACGATTTGGAACAACCCGTAAGCGAGCCGATCGAAGTCGAAGAGACCAAGGCTGAAGAGCCCACGGCGCCGGAGCCAGAAGCGAAGGCCGCTGAAGTCGAGCCCGAAGCTGTTGAAGCCGCGCCCGCGGCCGCCGCAGCGGAACCTGCGGCTGCAGAAGCAGCGCCCCCTGCGGCCGAGCCGGTGCGCAATCCGAATTTCAAGTGGTACATTTTGCATGCGTACTCGGGCTTTGAGCGCAAGGTGCGCGAGTCCATCGAGAGCCGCGTGCAGGCCTTTGGATTGAAGGAGCGCGTGGGCCGCGTGATGATTCCCACCGAGCCGGTGACGGAGATTGTCAACGGCAAAAAGCGCACCGTGGAGAGGGTGTTTCTGCCCGGGTACGTGCTGGTGGAGATGGATCTCGACAACAACTTGTGGCACGTGCTGAAAGACACGCCCAAGGTGACGGGATTTCTGGGCACCGGCGACAAGCCCGTGGCGCTGAGCGAAGAAGAGGTGAGTTCGATTCTCTTCCGAAGCGAAACCGCGAAGGAAAAACCGCGGCTCAAGATCAAATTCGAGAAGAGCGAACAGGTGCGCATCACCGATGGGCCGTTCGCGAACTTCAATGGCGTGGTGGACGAGATCAACGAAGATCGCGAAACCCTGAAGGTGATGGTGACGATCTTCGGCCGCTCCACGCCCGTCGAACTGGAGTTCGGCAAGGTAGAAAAGATTGAGTAGTTGAAGCTTTCAGCAAGTAGCTTTCAGCTTCTAGCCGGACGGGTTTTCTAGCTGCCGCCGGTTGCGAGCCAACGCGAAAGTTTCGACACCAAAATTTGCATCAGAACCGCCAGCTAAAAGCTAAGAGCTAGAAGCTTAGAGCTGGTTTTGAAGGAAACCACGATGGCAACAGCCAAAAAGATTACCGGGTACGTAAAACTGCAGATTGAAGCCGGCAAAGCAACGCCCGCGCCGCCAGTCGGCCCCGCGCTGGGTCAGGCGCAGGTCAACATCATGGAGTTCTGCAAACAGTTCAACGCCAAGACGCAGAACAAGGAGATGGCCGGGCTGATTATTCCGGTCGTCATTACGGTTTACGCGGACCGCACCTTCAGCTTTATCACCAAGACGCCTCCGGCGGCGGTGCTGCTGAAGAAGGCGGCGGGGATCGACAAAGGATCGGGCACGCCCAACAAGGAAAAGAAGGGCAAAGTGACCGAGAAGCAGGTGCGCGAGATCGCTACGCAGAAGATGCCGGATTTGAACGCGGCGTCGATCGATGCGGCGGTCAAGAGCATCAAAGGCACGGCGCGATCGATGGGGATTGAAGTGATCGGATAGTTTCGGTCGCTTTGGTTGATTGAAAATGGAAGGCCCTCCGCGATGCGGAGGGCCTTTTGCTTTTGGCCGGGAAAACGAGCGACGCCGGCGATTACGCTCCGGACGTTTCCATGCCGAGGATTTCGATTTCGAGGCCGCCGAAGTCGGGATGGTCGTTTTCGCGGATGCGGTAGGCGAGGTCGATGCGACTGCCCTGCTCGAGGCGAAGCTCCATGGCGCGCTCGGCGAGATTCCAGCCGACGGCGCGGATGGAGCTGATGGGCGCGGGGCTGTTGGACGGATGAGCCGAGGACGCGGCGGGCGATGAATTGGAGGAGCCGTTCGGCGGGGTTGCTGACGGCGTGCCAGGATCCTGCGCGAGGTCGAGAGCGAGATGGCGGACCTTCATGATGCGCGGCGCTTTGAGCAGGCGCGCATTGCGGGCGAGGAAGAGCGGCTCGGGATTGCCGTGACCGAGCGGCTCGAGTTTCTTAAGCCATCCGGCGAGCACCGGCGTGATGCGGTCGAGCGGCAACTCGGCGTGAATTTGCAGAACGCGCTCGGGCTCGCGCGCGGCCAGGTGCTGCTCGGCATAGGTGCGCAGGCGGCGCTTCAGTTCGGGAAGTTTTTCCGCGGGGAGCGCGAAGCCCACGGCGAAGGCGTGGCCGCCGAAGCGGGTGAAGAGGTCGGCGCAGGTTTCGATGGCGGCGAGGAGGACGAATCCGTCGACGGAGCGGCCGGAGCCGTGAGCCAGACCTTCTTCGATGCTGATGACGATGGCCGGCTTGGCAGTGCGCTCGACGACGCGCGAGGCGAGAATGCCGATGACGCCGCGATGCCAGGCGTCGCCGTCGATGACGAGGAGGCGATCGGCGGCAATTTCTGAATCGGATGCGAGGCGGGCTTCGATGGTGGCAAGTGCGGCGGCTTCCACATCGCGCCGCTCGCGATTCAGGCGTTCCAATTTGTTCGCCAACTCCGTCGCGCGGTGCGAGTCGCGCGTGGAAAACAGCTCGACGACTTCGGAGGCGATGTCCATGCGGCCAGCGGCGTTGATGCGCGGCGCGAGGCGGAAGGCGATATCGAAACCGGTGAGCTGCTTGGCGGCGGGATCGAGCGCGGCGGCGGCAAAGAGTGCGCGGAGACCAGCGCCCATGGGCCGGCGCAGTTCGCGCAGGCCAATAGCCGCGATGGTGCGATTTTCGCCGCGCAGCGGGACCGCGTCGGCGATGGTGGCGATGGCTGCCATTTTTAAGAAGCTGGGCAGGGTTTTTTCGCGCGCCCGCTCTGGCTCGCGGTGCTCGAGCAACGCTTGTGCCAGCTTGAGGGCGATGGCCGCGCCGCATAACGATTTTTCTGGGTAGGGGCATCCCGGCTGGTTCGGATTCAGGATGGCCAGGGCGGAGGGAAGCGCATCGCCGGCGGCGGGCAAGTGATGGTCAGTGACGATTAAATCCAGACCAAGCTGACGTGCGGTTTCCGCTTCAGCAAAGGCGCGCATGCCGGTGTCGACGGTGACGACGACGCGAACGCCGTCGGCGTGCGCAGCTTCAAGCACGCTCGACTGCATGCCGTAGCCTTCGCGGAGGCGGTGCGGCACGTGGAAGCGTGCTTCACCTCCGAGCATTTCGATGGCTGTCTTGAGCAGGACCACGGCGAGTGTGCCGTCCACGTCGTAGTCACCGTAAAGAAGAATCGGCTCGTGCGCGGCGATGGCGCGTTCGAGGCGGTTGACGGCCGCGGCCATGCCCAGCATGAGGAAGGGATCGTGGAGATGCGCGGGTTCGGGATTGAGGTAGGTGAAAGCCTCGGCGGCCTGGGTGATGCCGCGGGCGACGAGCAGCTCGGCGAGAACCAGAGGCAAGCGGGCTTCACGGGCGAGAGCGGCGGATTCGTCAGGGTGCGGCTCGGCAACGATCCAACGCTGGCGGGGCAATGTGCGTTGCGGCGATGCAGGTTGTGCCGGGGCGGGCCCATTTTCGGCGCGGGTCGTGCTCACGCGCTTTACTCGTCCTCGTCGTCGTGCGAGTGCGTGTCGTCGATCACGATGTCGTGAAAGGCCTCGAGGTTTTCCAGCAGCGACTGGTAGCGCTCGTACCACTCGGTGGTGGTTTCGTGCATAAAGACGATGCCCTGGTAGATGAAGCCGAGCTGGATGTAGCCGAGCTTGCCCGCATACTTGCGCAGCCACTTGGCCTCGACCAGTTCCGCGGCCTCTTCATCGGGGAAGTTCATCTCGCCGGCTTCTTCGATGAGAGCGTCGAGCTCCTCGTGGTCAAGCGTCATCTCGCTGAAGGTGACGAAGGGAGAGCCTACGTGCTTGGCCATCTCCACGAAGTCCTTCCACGCGTCGATATTGCCGTGGCCCTCCCAAAGCACCGAAGGAATGTCGTCGGTGACGTAGCCGGGAAGGCGGCGCATGCCATGACCCTCGATAAAGGCCACCATATCGTCTTTGAGCGAAAGTAGATTATCCGTACTCATCGTTAGACACCCATTCTCGCAGATGGGGCCGGGGTGGGCATACGGGTTGTGGAAAGCCGCGAGGGCGCTCTGAGGTAAAGCCTGTGGGTTGAGGTTTGCGCTATCCCGGGTCCCAAAATCGGGACCCGGGGCACCCACGTTGTTGGAAGGTCGAGACCGGGGCATGCGCGTTAGTCTGGAATGAGCCGTACAGGAAATGATTGGACGGAGGAGGTTTTCCGCTTGCCCCCATTTGAACGCCACGTCTTTGTTTGTCATAACAGCCGCCCCGCCGATGCGCCACGACCCTCGTGTACGCGCGACGGAACGAGCGCACTGCACGTGCGGCTGCAGCAGCTTTCGCGAGAGGCCGGGCTGGGCGCAAAGGTGCGCATCAACAAGTCCGGCTGCCTGGACCAATGCGAGCATGGGCCGACGGTAGTGGTGTACCCCGACGCCGTCTGGTACGGGCATGTGCAACCGGAAGACGCAGAAGAGATTGTGACGGAGCACCTGGTGGGCGGGCGGCCGGTGGAGCGGCTGCGCCTGGCCGACGCGTGCGTGAACACCAAGAACTGTCCGCATAGAACAGGGACGTAAGGACCAGGGAAGCAGGCAATCGGGCGTCTCGGAGAAGGGTTTGCCGACGCAATGCAGGAAACCTGCTGAAGTTGGAATGAAATTCCACGAGAAAGAGGATTCCAGAAATGTTGAACTCTGTGCCTGTTTCACGGCGGCGACTCATGTCGATCGGGGCTGGGCTGATGGCCGGCGCCGCGCTTCCGCCGGCAGCGTTTGCCCGTACGGAATTGAAGGGCGCGACGTTCGTTCTGGTTCACGGAGCCTGGCACGGTGGATGGTGCTGGCGGCGCGTCTCCGATCGCCTGACGGAAAAGGGCCACTATGTAGTGGCGCCAACACTCTCAGGCTTGTGCGAGCGCTCGCATCTGGCGTCCGATGCGATCGACCTTTCAACCCACATTGACGATGTTGCGGGCGAGATCAAATGGAAGGATCTCGATGGGATCGTGCTGGTCGGTCATTCGTACGGCGGGATGGTGATTACCGGCGTGGCTGAGAAGCTTCGCGACCGGATCTCGGCGATCGTGTATCTGGATGCCTTTCAGCCTGACGATGGGCAATCTTTGTATGGTGCCCTTCATGCCGCAACACCGGCGGTGAAGATGGTTCAGCCTCACCCTGCCTCCTATTTCCATGTGAACGAAAAGGATCAGGCGTGGGTTGACAGCAAGTTGACGCCACAACCCGTAAGAACTTTTACCGAGGAGCTGAAGGTTACGGGCGCTTACCAGAGCGTCTCCAAAAAGGTTTACATTCGCGCGCCTCTCTTCCAGAATGCTGCGTTTGACAGAGCTCTGGAGCGGTGCCGCGCCGATCGCACCTGGAAGACAGAGACTGTGACCTGCGGTCATGACGTGATGATCGACCAACCGGAGGTCTTGACCGCAATCCTCGAGAAGCTGGTTTGAGAAGGTTCGCAAAGGAATTGCGATGAAGCGGAGAGAGTTTTTGCGGCTGGCCGGCGCCGCGTCGACAGTGAGCCTGTCACGGGGTGCGATGGCGCAAGCCGTTCGCGGAATTGTCATCACGATTGACACCACCGACCCCGTGGCCGGTGCGGCGCCGGTACGGTGGGCTGCAGAGCAACTGCGCATGGCACTGACAGCCAAAGGTGCATGGTGCCGTGTGGTTACGCCTCCGCTTCACGCGCGTGGAGCAGCGTTTTTTGTGGTTGTGAACGCGACGGCACTGACGACCTCCGGGAACGCTCCGCACGGCTCCGCAGTCCCACTGGGCCCGGAGAGTTTTGTGCTGGCGGCCGGCCGGCAGGAAGGCGTACCGGCCACGATCGTCTCGGCGAGCGATGTGCGGGGGTATGTATACGGATTGTTGGAGTTGGCGGAGCGAGTGCAGTTTGGCGCGAATCCCGCGCAGGCACTGCGCCTGACAAAGCCAATCGAAGAGAAGACTTCCAACGAGATTCGGTGCGTGAGCCGCTACTTTTGCAGCGAACTCGAAGACAAGCCGTGGTTGTACGACAGAGATTTCTGGCCGGGTTACCTGGACGTGCTGGCCACGAGCCGCTTCAACCGCTTCTGCCTCGGGTTCGGATTGGAGTACGACTTTCCCAAGGGCGTGACCAGCGACTATCTGCATTTTCCGTATCCTTATCTACTAGACGTGCCGGGGTACGACACGCGGGTGCTACAACTGCGCGCGCCGGATGGCAAAGTTTTGCCCGCGCCGATTCCACTTGGTGCCGCGGAACGCGAAAAGAATCTTCAGGCGCTGCAATTCATCGCCGCGCAGACGGCGGCGCGGGGGTTGCACTTCCAACTTGGCATCTGGACGCACGCGTATGAATGGACAGACAGCCCCAATGCGTATCACCGCGTCGAAGGATTGACCAAAGAGACGCACGCGGCTTATTGCCGCGATGCGCTGGCGATGCTGCTGAAGATGTGCCCGGAGATCCAAGGGCTGACGATGCGCGTGCACGGCGAAAGCGGCATTCCCGAGGGCAGCTACGCGTTCTGGGAGACGCTGTTCGCGGCCATCAAGGGGTGCGGGCGCACCATCGAGATCGACATGCACGCCAAGGGCGTGGACGAAAAGATGATCGACATCGCCGTGGCGACGGGGATGCCGGTGAAGCTGGGGGCGAAGTACTCGGCCGAGCATCAGAGTCTGGGCTATCAGCAGGCCGATATCCGCGCGCTGGAGATTCCCAAGCCTGGGCACGCGGGCGAGGGACCGTTCAGCCTGAGCTCGGGCTCGCGATCGTTTACGCGCTACGGCTATGCGGATTTTCTCAAGGCCGGCAGCCGCTACAAGCTGCTCTTCCGCCTATGGCCTGGCACGCAACGGCACCTGCTTTCCGCCGATCCGGAGATGGCGGCGGCGTACGGACGGACGGCGCATTTTTGTGGTGCGGCTGGCCTGGACTTGATGGAGCCGCTGACGTTCAAGGGCAGGGAGGGGTCAGGGCAGCCGGGCGGGCGATGCGCGTATGGCGATGCGGCGCTCGGTCCCAAGTACGATTGGCAAAAGTTTGAGCTTTACTATCGCGTGTGGGGCCGCAGACTCTACGATCCGGATGCGAATCCCGAGGCGTGGCGCCGTTGGATGCGGACGCAGTTCGGAGCGGCCACGGTTCAATTGGAGACGGCTGTGGCCCAGGCCAGCCGATTGCTGCCGCTGGTGACCTCGGCGCATTTGCCGTCGGCATCGAATCACTCGTTCTGGCCGGAGATCAATACCAACATGCCGATCGTAATCGGCAGCGAGCCTTCGCCTTACAGCGACACACCGGAGCCGAAATGTTTCGGTACGGTGAGTCCGCTCGATCCGCAGACGTTTTCGACGGTCGAAGAGCATGGCGGAGATTTGCTGGCCGGAATCATGAATCCCAAGTACTCGCCGGTCGACGTGGCGCAGTGGCTGGAGGATGCCGCGGCAGCGGCGAGCGATGCACTGGATGCGGCGCGGCAGGGATACGCTGCGCACAGAGCGCCTGCCTTCCGGCGCATGGAAGCCGATGTGCTGATCCAGGTAGGGTTGGGGCGATTTTTCGCGTCGAAGATGCGCACCGGCGTTTTGTATTTCGTGTTTCAGCAATCGCAGGAACGGCGGGCGGGGCTGGAAGCGCTGGACCAGTACCGGATGGCGCGCGAGGCATGGGTCGCAGCAGCGCAGGCTGCGGCGGTGTATCGCAGCGACATTCCGTATGGAAGCACGGCGATGCGGCGCGGGCACTGGAGTGACCGGTTGGCGGCCATTGACAAAGACATCGCGGCACTGACGGCGCAGGTGCAGGCCGTGCCCGAGGATGCTGAAGCGACTCCGAATGCGCGGCGGGCGATCCTTGCGGCGACGGGACGGCCGCCGCGCCCCACCATTGAGTGGACCCATACGCCGCCGGCGGCCTTCCAGCCGGGGTCAGCGCTGGCGCTCGCGATCACGGTTCCACAACAGGTGCTGGTACCGATCCTGACATCTGTTTTTCTGCGCTTCCGGCACGTGAACCAGGCGGAGCGGTGGAAGCGGACGGAGATGCAGGCGAACGAGACGGTGTTCAGTGCGGAGATTCCGGCCGGTTACACGCAATCGCCGTATGCGCTGGAGTATTGCTTTGAATTGCGCGCCAAGAATGGCGATGCCTGGCTGGCTCCGGGGTTCGATGCGGCGCTTTCGAGCCAGCCGTACTACGCGGTGATGCGCGCCGGCGCTTGAGGCCGGGAACGCGGAGGCGAGCGGGCGCAGTGTGTACACCCACCGCCCTGATGCGGTATCCTGACGTTTAGCCCATGATTTTTTCACGTGACTACATTGGGTATCTCGCCCGCCGCACGGTCAAGCACCTGATTGACGCCAAGATGATCACCTCCAGCGATATGAAGGTGACAGAAGATCGCGTTAATGCAGCGCTTGTCGACGAGCTTTCGCTCGAAGACCGCATCAACGATGAGGTGCGCGTGATTCTTGAGGCGTACTCCGAAGAGATGCGCAAGAGCGGCGCGCAATATGCGGAGATGTTCAAGAAGGTGAAGAACGAGCTGGCGAAGAAATACAAGGCGGTGCTATGAGGATCAGCCGCGACAAGCTCAACAAGCTGGCCCACACAGTTGCCGACACGCTGGCCGATATCGACCAGGTGGGGTTCCTCGAGGATCGCAATACCATCCGGCAAGAGGCGCGCAAAGAACTGGAGACGCTGCTGACGGAAGAGGCGAGGATCGACACGGCGGCGCGGCTGAAGATCGCCAACCAGCGCAAGATCATCCAGGAAGGCTCGCAAGAGTGGGACATTCTGTACCGCAAATACTACAACGATGAAGTGCGCAAGCTGGGGATTTGATCGGCAGCTTTTGACTTGGGTCTGATCTTTTTGGTCCTGATCCAGGTTTTTGTTAAAATCATGAAGGCGCCCGCATCCGCGGGCCTCCCCGCACAAGTTGTGGCGCTATCGTCTAGGGGTTAGGACGTGAGATTCTCAATCTTAAAACCCGGGTTCGATTCCCGGTAGCGCTACCAGAGATTTGACGCTAAAGCCCGCTATTGCAGCGGGCTTTGCTTTTGGCCGGAAATCGCGCTGGCGTGTACCAGCCCGAAAAACCGCGTTTCGTGGTGCAAAGAATGGTACACAGCCCACCAGCGACATGGACCGCTTGATGCCGACAAAGATTGTGTCAAGAAGTTGCTCACCGGACAATCCCAAGGGGACGCAATTCCTGGTTCCCAAGCTTCGTCTCCTCTATTATCAGTCCCTTTAGACCAAGAAATATTTACCTGGCAGGCAGAATCTACATAGTCAATAGAGGCGCGGCGACCGCTTGTCTTTAAGTAAGATGCTTATTTTCCGATAGTTGAATGCAGAGTTGCATTTGGCCTGTTAAATGCACGCATATTGGGGACGAATAGGCGGAGTGTTCGCGGGGAAACGGGGCCGAACGAGGGGTACGCATCTCTACTCAGATTTTGGACCCGCGGGCGCAGCGTTCCGCGTTTGCCGCATAAGCTCCCATGGGAAAGGGGTCATCATGTCTAGCAGCGCTCTTAACATGCCTGAAGTCGAAGCCTTTGGTGGTGCTCTAATCGCCGACACTGACGCCGGTACCAAAGACGTGTCCTTCGAGCGCGGAGCCCCTGCTTTCGCCATACAAGGAGACCGCCTTTACGTTTCGCGTGCGGAAGGTCTTAGGGGTGCGAAAGGTGCTATGACAGCGGTCGGCTTGGAAGTTGCAGCTTCAATCTGCTTCTACGGTATCTGGCAGCTTTGGCACCTCTCCCGATAGCTAAACCAAGAACCGGCCCCCCGGATTTGTAAGTAAAGTCCCTGCGCCGGTCTGGTAGATGCGGGCGCTTATTTCTATTTCTTACTTCTCCTCGGCCAGCACATAGGGGTAGCTCGTAACGGTCTCACCATCCTTCCGCCTTGCCCTCTGATTCGCCTGCTTGACAGCCAAAGCGATCCCCCAGATTTCAATTTGCCTCCCGGCTCGGGGCCTGCCGCTGGCTTCGGTGAGTTCGTGGTATACCAGACGCGCAACAAAGCAGAGGGAATTGGCGCCGCGTTCCCGCAAGCGAGCGAAGTCGCGCCGTAGACCGAACCCGCAGTGGGTTGATCAGCACCAAAGCGCAATCACCCACGACGCTCGAGCAAGACACTACATTTCCTGAATCGCCGAGACGAGGCTTGGAGGCTGCTTGCCGCGGGGATTGACCTATAATTCATCAACCACGATTGGCGATAAAATCGCTTCCATGGAACGCGAAGCTTCGGGAGTCCCGGCGGCACGCAAAGGAGGAATTCATTTTGGAAACATTGGGCGTCAAGGTTGAGCCTGGTGTGGAGCACATCCAAAACGGTAGCGAACTATTGGCGATCATCCTCAGTTATCGCTATCGCGAGGAAGGAATCAGGTTCTTCACACCGGATGAATTCTCCCAGCAACTGGCCTTCATGCGGCACCCTGCGGGCAAGCTCATCGCACCGCATGTGCATAATCCAGTGAAGCGCGAAGTTCAGTTCACGCAGGAAACTCTGTTGATCCGCAAAGGGAAGCTCCGCGTCGACTTCTTTGACGCCGAGCGGCGGTATCTCGAAAGCCGAATTCTTGGCGCCGGCGATGTGATTTTGCTGATCCAAGGTGGTCATGGCTTCGAAGTGCTGGAAGAACTGGAGATGATCGAGGTCAAGCAGGGGCCTTACGCAGGTGAGGGAGACAAGACATGCTTCGAAGGCCGGCTGCCATCGACATTGAGAATGGGGCCCGGAATTGACCGATAGCGTCTTTCGCGAATACGGGCGTTACTACGATCTTCTCTATCGTGACAAGGACTACCTGGGCGAAACTGCCTACGTCCAAGATTTGCTGGTCCGCTTTGGCATACCGACGGGCGCAGTTCTGGAACTGGGGTCGGGCACAGGCAGGCACGGTCGCCTGCTTGCAAAAGATGGTTATACGGTGTTCGGCCTCGAACGGAGCGAAACCATGATCGCGTTGGCCTGCGCGGGCGAAGAAACGCCAGGGTTCACAAGCCAGCGCGGAGATATCCGGACCGCACGACTGAAACGCCGGTTCGATGCTGTCATCTCCTTGTTTCACGTGATCAGTTATCAGGTGACTGATGAGGATCTGCTTGAAACCTTTCGCACGGCACGCGCGCATGTTTCGGCGGGCGCCCCTTTTCTATTTGATTTCTGGTACGGCCCGGCGGTAGTCGCCCAAAAGCCGTCGGTGCGGGAAAAGACCTTCGAGGATGAACATCTGATAGTGCGGCGGCGGTCGGAGCCGAGCTGGGACTTGTCGCGGAATCGTGTCGATGTACATTTCCGGGTTTCCATCTGTGACAAGACCGAGGGCCGCTCCTATGACCTCGATGAAATCCATCCGATGCGCTATCTCTTCCTGCCAGAAATTGAGCGCATCGGACAAGAAACAGGTTTTGCATTTGCAGCGGCGCAGGAATTTGTCACGGGCGCTCCGCCATCGACGGAAACCTGGGGCGTGTGCGCCGTGCTAAGGGCGGTCTGATCATGCGAGTACCCGTCAACGAACCTCTTCTCGATGGCAATGAAAAAGCCTACCTGGCACAGTGCATCGACACGGGTTGGCTCTCGTCGGAAGGCCCGTTCGTGACCCGGCTGGAAGAGGAGTTTGCCCGGCACGTCGGACGAGCTCACGCGGCGGCTGTCTGCAATGGCTCGGCCGCCCTCGATCTCGCCGTGGCCGCACTCGGCATCGGCCCGGGCGACGAAGTGATCCTGCCGGCCTTCACGATTATTTCCTGCGCGGCGGCCGTGGTGCGGGCGGGCGCAAAACCGGTGCTCGTCGATTGCGAACCCGACACCTCGAACGTCTCTGTCGCGAAAATTGCGGAGCGTATTACCGCGCGCACCAAGGCGATCATGGTGGTTCACATTTACGGTTTGCCGGTCGACATGGATCCTGTGCTGGCGCTCGCGGCGAAGCATGGCCTGAGCGTGATCGAAGACGCGGCTGAAATGCACGGCCAGACGTACAAGGGGAAGCCGTGCGGCAGTTTCGGCGATATCAGCACGTTCAGCTTCTATCCCAACAAGCTGGTTACGACCGGCGAAGGGGGGATGGTGCTCACAGACGACAAGCGACTGGCTGAACGGTGCCGCTCGTTTCGAAATCTCTGCTTCAAACCCGAGCAGCGGTTTGTGCATGACGAACTGGGCTGGAATTTCCGGATGAGCAATCTGCAGGCGGCGGTTGGCGTGGCGCAACTGGAGAGGCTGGACGAGTTTGTAGCGCGAAAAAGAAAGATGGGGGCGTACTACACAGATCGCCTCAAGGGAATAAGAGGTTTGCAGCTCCCGCAGGCCTCCACTGATTACGCCGAAAACATTTATTGGGTTTACGGCATTGTTCTCGATGATGGGGTGCCTTTTGATGCAGCGGAGGCGATGCGGCGGCTCGCCAAAGTGGGCATTGGAACCCGACCGTTTTTCTGGCCGATGCACCAGCAACCAATCTTCAAGAAGATGGGTCTGTTTACCGGCGACGCGTATCCCGTTGCGGAGCGGCTCGCCCGCCGCGGCTTTTACATTCCGAGTGGGGTGGCTTTGAGCGAGACTCAAGCGGATGCGGTGGTCACTGCGATTCAAGAACTGGGATTTTAGGAGATAACATTTACCCATGCGCGTGGGCATAAAGACCGCTAATATCAGCGCGACGAGCGGCGGAGCTTTCGCGTTCCAAAGCGCAATTCTGGGCGCACTGAGCGCTGTCGCCACTCCTCACGAAATCGTCTTGTTGGAAGACAATCACGGTCAGCCACGGCCTCCCTCTTTTTTTCAACGAGCTGGGCGACGGTGTCAGCGTCTTGTCCAGAACTTAACCAATACCCAACCGAAACCGCAACCGGAATTGAACGCCGAGGGACGGGCTATTTTGCAACAGGAGATCGATGTTCTTTGGCATTTGTCGCCCCTGGCGCGTCCCGTGCCGGTGCCATATATCGCGACGGTTTGGGACCTGGCGCATCGCACCCTTCCTCTTTTCCCCGAGGTCAGCATCAACGTATTGAAGTGGCAAGATCGGGAGGACAATTATCGCAGGCTGTTACCGCGCGCGTGTCGCGTCTTGACGGGAACGAATGCAGGCAAGATGGAAATTGTCAGCTTCTACGGTGTGTCGCCGGATAACGTGTGCGTTATTCCGTTTCCGGTCGATGCCGGCTTTCGGAAACCGACCGATCCTGCCGTGAATATTAAAGCGAAATACGGAATCCCCGGACGTTACGTCTACTACCCGGCCCAATTTTGGGCTCACAAGAATCACGTCAACCTGCTTCTCGCTCTGCGGCGTTACAACGACGACCATGCTTTGCCTCTGCACCTGGTTCTCACCGGCAGCGATCAGGGAAATCTAGATCATGTTATGAGCACGATTCGCCGGTTAGAGCTCTCGGCATTTGTCCATGTCCTGGGTTTCTTGCCGTATGAGGATTTGCCGGCAATCTACGCTCAAAGCGAAGCGCTGGTCTTTCCAACATTCTTCGGGCCGGACAACCTTCCTCCGTTGGAAGCCTTTGCCGTGGGGTGTCCGGTGGTCGCATCGCGCGTGCAAGGAGCAGAGGAACAGCTCGGCGATGCGGCGATCCTATTCAATCCGGCAGATCCGGCCGATATGGCTGAGGCGATGGGGCGCGTTGTTGATGATCCGATCAAGCGCTCAGAGCTGATCGACCGCGGTCTGCGAAGAGTGGCTGGTCTGACGCCGGAGAATTACGTGGGAAAAGTGTTTGAAGTTTTTGATGAAATTGAGCCCATGCGGCGATGCTGGGGGAAGAGTTCGATTCGCACGTGAGGTTTAGATTGTCCTCAGATTTGCCGCGAAAGCCCGCTGAAGCAGCGGGCTTTTTGCTTGCCCGGCGTCGCAAAGATTTGCGGCGGGTCAGACGATTTCGTACGGATGCCTTGAATGCCGCGCGAGGAGGCTGGCGGCGATGTCGTCGCCCTGGATGGTTTCGGTTTTCGGATCCCATAAGACACGATGCTGCGTTTTCATGGCGATCCAATGCAACAAGCACGTGGAGCAGGCGCGATGGCCTATCTCGGCGGTCGCCACGGGTGCTTTGCGCGAGTGGATGCAATCGAGCCAGTTGCCGTGCTGATCGTCGGATGTGTAGACCTGCCACTCCGACGGGCCGATCACGGAATCGAGAATCTTCGGGTCGCTGGCGCGTAGCGGAAGGATCGGCGCCGCAGGGGCGCTGAGCGATGCCGTCGGTGTCGTGCCGGTGTCTCTGCAGACGAAGATCCAGCCCTTGTCGCCGATCCACTTGATGCCGTTTTCAAAATCGCCGGAGATGGTCATCACCACGCCGTTGGCGTAGCGGCCGTAGGTTTTGAAGGGACCGTGCACATTCCAGAGGCCCTCGGTGGGGAACTGTGCCTGGCCCCAGATTTCGACGGGGCCGGTGAACTCCGTGTCCATGCCCCAGTGCGCCGTATCGACATGATGCGCGCCCCAGCCGGTGATCATGCCCGCGCCGAATTGCTCCATGCGCAGCCATCCGGGGCGGTCGAAGCCCTTCTCGGGCATGACGCGATCGACGGTGTAGGGAACTTCGGGCGTTGAGCCCAGCCAGGCATCGTAGTTGAATCCCTGCGGGACGGGCATCGTCTGCGGGTTGCCGCCGGAGGGATCGCCGGGAAGGCCGATTTCGACGCGTTGCACCGTGCCGATGCGTCCGTTGCGGACCAGCGCCACGGCGCGCGCGAATTGTTTCCAAGAGCGTTGCTGGGAGCCGACCTCAAGGATGCGGCCGCTGGCCTTCACGCGGTCGGCCATCATGCGCCCTTCGCGGATGGTGAGCGATGCCGGCTTCTGGAGATAGACATCCTTGCCCGCGGTCACGGCGGCAACGGCCAGCCGAGCATGCTGATGATCGGGCGTCGAGATCAGGACGGCGTCGATCTCCTGGTTGGCGAGGAGTTCGCGGTAATCGGAGTAGCCGCGTGTGCCGGTGTACGGCTTGCCCAGCTTTTTTGTGTAGGCGTCGTCCACATATTGCTGGCCGAGCTTGACGCGCTCCTCGCTGAGATCGCAGACGGCCACAATGCGATTGTCGCGGCCGGCGACGCCAGTGAATTGCAGGACCCCCGGCATGTCGTGCCCGCGCGAGATGCGGCCCACGCCGATGGCGCCGATGGTGATGCGATTGGAGGGCGCGGTTGCGCCGAAGACGGAGCTGGGAACAATGGCGGGGAATCCGGCGGCAAAGGCGCTGCCGGCTGAGGCCTTAAGAAATGTACGGCGTGTGGCGATCATAGGAATTCCTTCGCGACCTGAAAAATACGGCGATCCCAATGTATACCAGCCGGGTAGCGGTCGTCAGCCGAGGGGAGGCAAAAGGAGTAATCTTGCTGGCATGAAGAGGCGGCGCCACAATTTCCGTAACCCGAGAAACAGTTTGACGATGTTGCGGCTGCGATTCGCAGGTACTGCGGCGCGTCGCATCGCACCCTGGAATTATGGACCCGACAGGTCCGGAATTTTCTCTTGACACGGCTGCGGCATGGGTGCAAGCATCGCTAGCGCCAATTATTCCAAACCCAAAGAATTGGCCGGTCTTGTGATGAGACCGAAGAGAAGAAAGGATAAGTATGTTTCGCAAGACCGCGATCCTTAGCTGTATTTTGGCTGCCCAGATCTGCCTGGCACAAGCTCCCGCGGGTGCGCCTGCGGGCTCAACCGGACTCTGCAACGACGGTACCTACTCCAAGGCATCGACCAAGATTGGCGCGTGCGTCGGCCACAAAGGAGTGAAGACGTGGTGGGGAGCCACCAAAACATCCACTTCTTCCAAGCCCTCCGCTTCGAGCTCGACCAAGCCTACCGGCACGACTTCGACGTCAACCAAGACCACTACGACGACGCCGTCGACCGGCTCCAAGACAAGTTCGCCGGCGACGGCTTCTACCCCTGCCACTACGTCTACCCCGACCAAGACGGCAACGACGCCCTCAAGTTCGTCGACCTCAAAGACGACTGCGGCCGCGCCCGGCGGCGGACCTGGGATGGTTTGGCTCAATACGGCATCCAACGTGTACCACTGCTATGGAACGCAGTATTACGGGAAGACCAAGGCCGGCAGTTATATGACCGAACCGGACGCCAAAGCCAAGGGCGCCCATCCCGTGGGCGGCAAGCCATGCTCCGCTAAATAGCCCTTTTCCCTGCGCGCGTGAGGCAGAATTCTGCTTTGACGCCCACCGCACAAAAAGCGAGAGATGGAATCGCGGAGTTGCGCGGTTCCACCACTTCGCATATTTCTCAACAGCAACCAAATTTACTAAACCATGAAATGGAGCTAGAGATGAGCGAGATTTCGGATATTTTGCAACAGAGGGCTGGCCTCAGCCCGGATAAGGCGCAGGAAGTGGAGCAGGTGATTAGTCAAATGCTGATGTCCAAGGTGCCTCCAGAGTTCCAGGGAATGTTGTCCTCGGCGCTTGGCTTGGGAGATGGCAGCGGCGCAGCGCCGGCAGACTCCGGAGGGCTTGGCGGCCTGATGGGGATGGCCGAGGGCTTCTTGAAGAAGTAGGGCAAAGGCATTTTTCCTTAAAGCTCGGAGTTCTTGAGGGGGATGCAAGGTTGCGATTTCCTGAGGAGATCGCAACGCGAATCTTCCCGCAACCATGGAATGCAGGAATAACAAAACTCTATTCAAGAGGAAAGGCAGGAGAAAACTCGCATGAAGAGCAAGAGAATCGCAAAAGTCCTGGTAGTCCTGTGTGCGTTCGTCCTTCTCGGCGTTCTGCCGGCGATGTCCGCGCAACCCTTGGGCGGCTCAAACCCCAGTCCCGGCGCGGCCGCGCCGGCAGCCGCACTGGTCGACATCAACTCCGCGTCAGCGGCTCAACTCAAGGCGCTTCCCGGCATCGGCGATGCGTATGCGTCGAAGATTATCGCTGGCCGTCCCTACGCCAACAAGACTCAGTTGAAGACTAAGAACATTATTCCGGCTGCGACCTATGCCAAGATCGCCAGCCTGATCATCGCCAACCAGCCCCCGAAATCGAAGTAAATCGACGGGGAAATTCGCCGGTCTTTGCGGGTTGGCCCCTGAAAGGCGAGTGCCCCAGGCTTGGCGCGATTCCTGCGCCAGACCTGGGGCACTTCCGATCTTCGAGAGTTACAGAATCGTGACTCGCAAGGCTCAGCCCTGTGAATCGCCCTTGTCTTCTTCTTTTTTCTCGATAAAGTTTGTGATCGCCTCGGTACCCTCGAAACCAGCGATGGCGGCGACGCCCTCGGTAATGATTCCAGCGTTCGGGTCCAGCTTCTTAGCGCCTTCAACGGCAGCAAAAGCTCCCGCCGCTTCTTCCAGAATGCCCATAGTATTCCTCCAGTTCAGGGATTTTTGATTTGCCAGCTACAGTCTGGCAAAAGCATTAAGCCAGAGGCTATCACAGCCAGACTGTGGAAATGAATTCGATCTTTGCCTTCAACATGGCCTCTCATCATTGAAAAGCCAGCTACGGCCCGGGTGTTAGCATCAGAGATGACCGATGAATTCAAAAAAGCTGCAAATTATCCCCCTGGGCGGACTTGGCGAGTTCGGAATGAACTGCCTGGCAGTGCGCTGGGAAGACGACATTATTGTCATTGACGCGGGCCTGATGTTTCCCGAGTCGGAACTGCTGGGCGTCGACATTGTGGTGCCCGACATCACCTACCTGATTGAGAACAAGAAGCATGTGCGCGGTATTGTGCTGACGCACGGGCACGAGGACCACATCGGCGGCCTTCCGTGGATCCTGAACGAGCTGAAGGTTCCCGTCTACGGCACCGAGTTCACGCTGGCTTACGTGGATGACAAGCTGGAAGAGCACCAGCTTACGGATGAAATCGAGCTGATCGAGATCAAGCCCAAGGAGAAGTTCACCATAGGGCCGTTCACGATCGAGCCCATCCGCGTGACGCACTCGCTGGTGGATTGCGTGGCGCTGGCCATTGAGACGCCGGTGGGCGTGATTATCCATACCGGCGACTTCAAGATCGATCTCTCGCCGCTCGACGACAAGGCTTTCGATCTGCACACCTTTGCCGAGTACGGCAAGAAGGGCGTGCTGGCGCTGCTGCAGGATTCGACGAATGTCGAAAGGCCCGGCTACACGCCGAGCGAGCGCGCAGTCGTTCCTCGCCTCGACGAAATTTTCTCGCAGACGAAGAAAAAACTCTTCTTCAGTTGCTTCTCGTCGTCGATCTACCGCATCCGCATCGCCATGGAACTTGCGCGCAAACATGCGCGCAAGGTGGTGGTGGTGGGGCGCTCGATGATGGACAGCACGGAGATCGCGCAGGATCTCGGCTACCTCGAGATTCCTCCTGGCCTGGTGATCAACCCCGGCCAGATGCGCGACTTTCCGCCCGAGCAGATGATGATCCTGATCAGCGGCACGCAGGGCGAGCCGATGAGCGCACTCAGCCGCGCCGCTGTGGACAACCACAAGCACGCGCACATCGAGCCCGGCGACACGGTGGTGCTGAGCTCGAGGATCATTCCCGGCAACGAGAAGGGGATCTTCAGGGTGATCGACCACCTGAGCCGCCGCGAGGCCAACGTGATTTACGACGACGGCCAGCACGGACTGATCCACGTGAGCGGCCACGGCAGCCAGGAGGAGATGCGGCTGCTGATCAACCTGGTGCGGCCCAAGTTCTTCGTCCCGATTCACGGCGATTACCGTTTTCTGCGCCAGCATGCAAGATTGGCCATGGAAACGGGCGCGGTGGAACACGCCATCGTCATCGAAGACGGCGATGTGCTGGAGTTGGACAAGGACGACGCGCGCAAAAAGGACAAGGTGACGGCTGGACGCATTCTCATCGATTCCGGCTCGTCGATTGACGTTGTTGAGGATCTGGTGATTCGCGATCGGCGCATTCTGTCGGAAGACGGCGTGGTGCTGGCGGTGCTGGCCATCAATAAGAAGACCGGCAAAGTGGAGCGCGAACCCGAAGTGGTGATGCGCGGCTTTGGCGGCGCCGATGTTACCGAGCAGGCGCGCGAGGCGGTGCTGAAGACGCTGGATGCGCTGACCGCCGAGCAGAAGTCCGATTACGGCATGGTGACCGAGCGCGTGCGCGTAGACCTGAAACGCCTGATCCAGAAGACCACGGGCCGGCGGCCGATGATCATGCCGGTGATATTGGAAATCTAGGGAATAGCCAATAGCCAATAGCCGATAGCCAATAGCCAATAGGGTCCGGTCACTCAGCCGCTGCTGCCTTTGTTTATCTCTTTTGAGAATAAACGCCCAGGTCATGCCACGACGTTTCCGAGAGGTTGACGTTGTAGTGGCTGGCGGCTTTCTCGATGTTCGCGAACGCCAAAGCACGATCGGCATCTGAGACGTCGATGACTTGGTCGAAGCGCGCGACTGCGTTCCGCACATGCTGTGCGTCGGTGAGTGGTTCTTTACGCTGCTTCGGAAACGCGTAGACGCTGTCGGGTAAGTCGCTTTGTGTCGTCAGGTGTCCGTGTCTCTCATGAGGTTTCCACGTTGCTTCGGGCATGTCTTTGTTATCCCTTCTTTGAATCCTTAGTTAGAGAGCGGGCGCAGCGCCGGCCCACGCGCACTGCGTTGAGACGGCGGCTTACGCGGCAGGCTGCTGGCGCATCGAGCGCTTGCCGATGAAGACCTCGCCCACAGACAGGCGGGCATTACCTTCGAGGTCGAGGAAACCGGCATGGCTTTCTTTGCAGAGCGCCTGCGCCTCGGGCGATAAATAGGGCGCGATGAAAACCGGCGTAGCCTCACCGGCAATTTGCGCGGCACAGTCCTGCAACTTTTTGAGCGAGGCGCGGACTTTGCTGGGTCGGGTGTCGGCATTCAGTTCGCAGGCCAACGTGTAGCTGTGGCCATAGACGTCGATTTTCACCAGGATCTCCGCGGCACGGCCGCGCGCGAGCGGCTCGCTCTTCATCTCCTTGAGCTTGACGGCGGAAACCTGCTCCAGCAGCTCCCTCAGGGCTTCAGCAGCGCGAACTTCAAATTCAGTAGCTGCGCGATCGGTCTTCATGGCAACCTCTTTATTCCAGGTGCTTTCTTCTGTGAGATTTCAGAGCTTCCTTGTTTGCGATCTCAAGTTGTGCGGGAGCGACGATAAAGGAGTTAGCACCCGAGGGGATCATGGCCAGAGGCACTGGTGTGCGGCGGCTATTGCCATCGCGATCCTTTGACTCCAACCACAAACAGAGCCGGGGATCGGAGATTTCGGGCTGGCCGTTCCAGAAGTGCGGTCCCAGCCCGCACTCGATGCGCAGGTGATCGAGTTGCAGTTCGATTTCAGTGATGTTCCGGGGAAAGTAGCGCTGAACATTGCTCTCTCCCACGAGGATCCCGGTTACCCGGTGATCGCGGCATTGGGATGTGACGACCATAGGTCCCTCCCTTCATCGCGGCTCCCATCGCAGTCCACCCTGGAGGCGAGCTTGCTGCCTGGATTCTCGATGAGGTCGTATCCCGAAGCATCAACTGACACAATTGCGATCAAGCAGAAAAACGCGTGCAATCACCCGAGCCGATGAACGATGCAATGCTTTCGAAAATCCCTGTAACGTGCTGGTAGAGGAGGGTTTTCATTGCGGCTGGACGCTGGAGATCAAGAGAACACCGGCGAAACAGCCGTGCATCTGATGGTCGGTCGAGGCGGGGGAAAAGCAGAAAGGCCAGAATGAAGTGCATGGCGCCGAGCGGCCGATCTGACCGACTGCGTCTGTTCCCTCATGTTCTGTGGAAATTTTGATCCCCTTTTCGATCCCTGTCAATGACATTGGATGAAACTTCAGAGAAGTTTGTTGCAGCGCGTGGAAAGATTTATTGCGCGCGCGGAATGGTCAGGGGTTTTCGGAGGTGCGGTTCAGCGATGCCGCGAGGAAGGCTCGTCGGAGAAGATCTGTCCGTCGCGGATGTGCACCACGCGGTGCGCAAACTCTGCGATATCCGCCTCATGCGTCACCAGCACGATGGTGTTGCCGCGGGCGTGGAGCTGATCGAGGAGAGCCATGATCTCGAGTCCGGTTTTGGAGTCGAGATTACCCGTGGGCTCGTCAGCGAGGATGATCGACGGGCTGTTGACCAGGGCGCGCGCGATGGCCACGCGCTGGCGCTGGCCGCCTGAGAGCTCGTTGGGTTTGTGCATCATGCGCGATTCCAAGCCGACATCGGTGAGGGACTGCTTGGCGCGCTCAAGGCGTTCGACAGCGGGCGTGCCGTTATAAATGAGCGGCAATTCCACGTTGTGCAGCGCGGAGGCGCGGGAGAGAAGATTGAAGGTCTGGAAGACGAAACCGATTTCCTTGTTGCGGATACGCGCCAGTTGATCGTCGTCGAGATCGCTGACGAGCTGGCCGTTCAGCCAGTATTTCCCTTTCGATGGCGTATCGAGGCAGCCGATGAGGTTCATCAGCGTGGACTTGCCGGAGCCGGAAGGGCCCATGATGGCGACGTATTCGTTGTGACGGATTTTAAGAGAGACGCCGCGCAGAGCCTGCACCTGCTGCTCCGAACCCATATCGTAGGTGCGCCACAGATCCTCGACGACGATCACGTCGCTCGCGTCCTGGACCGTGGTTTTCGGTAATTCCTCGACGCCGATGCCGTTCAGTGCCATGCCAAGCCCGTCCTCATGCCAACTGTTTTTCTATCCTACCTGCGCTCGCGGTGGGGTCTAGGAACTTCCATCCGACGTGATCGCCACTGGTTTGGCCGTGTCGCGCTTAAGCAGCGCGCCGCCCTTCAGGTCGCGCAAGGTCTTGAAGGGGCCGGTCACGACTTCCTGGCCGGGGCTGAGTCCGGAAAGCACTTCGATATCCGTGGTGCCCGTGATGCCGGTGGTGACAGGAATAAACCGGGCGCGCAAACGGCCGTGCGCGTCTTTCTCGGCGACGAACACGCCCTGCACGGGATTCAACTTGACCGGCGCCGAGGGCGGACCCGTAGCTGCCTGGACATTGCCGCTCGACTTTTGGTTGTCCGTGGCTGGATCGTGCATGGTCAGCGCCTGGATGGGCAGCGTGAGCACGTCGGATTTGTGGGCGGTGGTGATTTTGGCGGTGCAGGAGAGCCCGGGGCGCAGATCGTCGTTGGGGTCGTCGAGCGTGATGACCACCTTGAAGTCCTTGGCCTCCTCAGTGCCGGAGGTGGACTGCGATGTGGCGATTCCTGTGGAGCGCAGCAGCGCCTGATCGCCCACCAGGGTCACGTGGCCTTTGAATACCTTGTTAGGCAGCGCGTCGACGGTCACCTCGGCGGTTTGGCCAGACAGCACGCTCACGATATCCGTCTCATCCACCTTCACTTCGGCGGTGACTACGCTCATGTCGGCGAGCGTCATCAACGTGGAGCCTTCGGCGTTTTGGATGCCCTCGACGACGGTTTCGCCCTCGCGCACGGGTTCGTTGGTTACGATACCGTCGAAGGGCGCGGTGGCGATGGTCTTGCTCAGAAGGTCCTGATCGGCCCGGAGGTTGGCGACGTCGGTCTGCATGTGGCCACGGGCGGACTCGGTCTGCGCCTTGGCCTGGTTGAGCCCGGCAACAGCCTGGGCGAGCGCCGCGACGTCGAGATCGTAATTGGCTTTGTTGGTCTCATAGTCCTGCCGCGACATGATGCCGGCCTTGTAGAGCGACTGCGCGCGATCCCATTGCAGCTTTTTCTGCTCGAGATCGGCCTGGGCGTGCTCCACATTGGCCTGGGCGGTCTTTTCGGCAGCGATGTAGGAGGAGATGTCGGTTTTCGCGGCGGAGATGGTGGCCTGCTGAGCGTTGACGGTCGACTCCTGTTGCACGCTTTCAACGGTCGCCAGAATCTCGCCCTTCTTTACGTGATCGCCTTCTTTCACGTAGAAGCGGGTGATGCGGCCAAACGACGTGGCGCCCACGTTCACAATGTTCTTGGGTTTGATTTGACCGGTGCCGCTGACGACAGCGGTCAAATCCTGGCGTGCCAGGGTGGCGGTAAGGACCTTGGTATAACCGGATTGCTGCTTGATCACCATGAAGGCTACAAGCCCGGCGGCCACCAGCACAGCTAGAGCAATGAGGAGGATTTTCTTCATGGCAATTCTTGGTTTTGATCTCCCATTTAGTGTACGCGACACCGGGGGCGAAGGTTCCGTGAATTTGCGCTTCGGGTTGCGGTCCGGGCTGCCGCCCTGCGGTCCAGCGTAAAACCAGGTGCGCCAGCGCACATCCGATTGCCACGGGGGCGGGCTCTAGTTGCCGTTGGGGCTACAAATGGCGGCAGGCGGGCGAAGATTAGCCTGCCTTTTTTGACGGGGTGGAGGCCTTGAGGGCTAGCCCGGAGATCGAAATCGGGACGGCTTTTCGCCTACCCGGCTTGCTCCGGGGGTGACCTTGCCCGGCCTGGTGCGTCGAATCACCGGAATCAGAGCGGTTCCAGAATTCGCGTGCCCTTTTGAGAGGGGCGAAAAATGGCGTATTCCTTAGGAAAACGCCACTCTGGACAACTGGTTCAGGGGTGCGGCAATTCTGGAACCGCTGTAACTGCCGATGAGCCTTGCCCGGCGCTTCCGGGAGCCGTAAAATAGAGAATCGCAGGAGTATCCAAGGCAATGATCTTCAATAGCCGCCGTATTCTGTTCACAGCTCTCAGTTGCGGCCTAATTTCGGTCCCCGCTGTCGGCCTTTTGGGGCAACAAAGCGCCGCCCCCGCCCCCGCGCAGCAGACCCAGCCGGCCGCCACCCCAGGCCCAGATTCGGGCCAGGGCCAGGAGCCCGATCCGCTGAAACGCCAGCTCTCCGACAAGGAGCGGTACAGGGCGCAGAAAGAGCTGCGGCATGAGTTGAAAGGCCCCTACAAGACGTGGTTGGATCAGGACGTTCCTTACATCATTTCCGACGATGAGCGGAGAGCTTTCATGAGCCTAAGCAACGATGAAGAGCGCGAGGCCTTCATCGAGAACTTCTGGCAGCGCCGCAACCCCAATCCTGATTCTCCTGAGAATGAGTATCGCGAGGAGCACTACCGGCGTATCCAGTACGCCAACGATCACTTTGCCGCCGGCAAACCCGGCTGGAAGACCGACCGCGGCCACATCTATATTGCTTTCGGCCCTGCCGACAGCATCGACTCCCACCCCTCGGGCGGCATGTACGAGCGGCCTATGGAAGAGGGTGGCGGCGAGACGTCCACGTTCCCGTTTGAGGTGTGGCACTACCGCTATCTCGAGGGTATTGGCGAGAACATCGATATTGAGTTTGTGGATACCTGCCAGTGCGGCGACTACCACTTCACTATCGACCGCAGCGAGAAAGACGCCCTGAAATATGTTCCCGGCGCCGGCCTTACCGAATACGAACAGATGAACAACAAGGACAAGACCGACCGGTTCAAGGGCAACGGACTCGAGCAGCTGGGCAGTGGCCCGATGGGCGACGCCAACCAGGGTAAAGAGTTCGACCGCATTGAGCAGGCGGCCAAGTTGTTCGCGCCGCCGCCGGTCAAGTTCACTGACCTTGAGAACGACCTCGACGCATTCAACTCCTCACACAAGCTGATGCCGGGACCGCCGTTTCCCTTTGACGTGCGCACCGACTATGTGAAGGTGACCGACAGCATGGACCTGGTGCCCATCACCCTCCAGATCCGTAATCGCGACATCACCTTTGTGACCAAGGACGGCGTTTCCAAGGGCGTGGTGAACATCCTCGGCAAAGTGACGACTATCATGCACAAGACAGTGCAGACCTTTGAGGACACCGTGGAAGTGACGGAGCCCTCGGAGTTGCTGGAGAAGTCGCTTGACCGCCGTTCGCTCTATTGGAAGTCGCTTCCGCTTCCGCCTGGGCTCTACCGGCTCGATATCGCGATCAAGGATGTGAATAACCCGGAACACATCGGAATTTACGGACGCAGCCTTAACGTTCCGGAATTTCAGGATGAGAATCTCGGGGCTTCCTCGCTGATCCTGGCCGACGTGATGAATACCGTATCTTCACAGCAGATTGGAAATGGCAGCTTCATCATCAGCAATATGTACGTCCGGCCGCGAGTGGCAGAGAACGCCGCCACGCCGGTGAGCATCAAGCGCAACCAGGACCTGAACTTTTGGCTGCAGTTTTATAACCTTCGCATCGACGACACTACCAAGAGTAATTCGGCGACGGTTACCTACCAGATTACCGATTCTACGGGAGCGGTGATTCTGGAGAAACAATTGGAATCAAAGGATTTAGGGGCACACAGCGACCAGTTGACGGTGGAGAAAACCCTGCCGGTTGCCGGTCTGACCCCGGGTAGATACAAGGTGACGGTGACCGCAAATGACGCAATTTCGAAACAAGTGATTGCGCAATCGGCACCTTTTATCGTGGAATAGTAGCAACCCTGCGCAAGGTTCAACCGGACCCTAGAATTCGGGAACCTTCGCGGCTACGCTTTTGGGGAAGGTCGCCAGAGACGCGGCGGAGCCATTGATCTGCGAATGAAGTGCAGCACCTATTTCGCCGGATTCGCCGTCCTGATCGCCTTAGGGACAACTCCGCTCTATGGAGCGGCGCCGGCGTCTGTGTCTGGATTGGTGCGGGATTCCGCGGGTGTGCCGCAGATCGGCGCTGAAGTCCAGGTGCTCGGCCCAGACCTGAGCATTGTCGCCAGCGTATATACCGACGGCGAAGGCCGCTTTCTGGTCTCCTCGCTGACACCCGGGCGCTACATTCTGAAGGCCCTGGGTCCCTCATTTCTGCCTTCGCAGCGCGAGAACGTGAGAGTCCACGCGGGCACGATCG
This sequence comes from Occallatibacter sp., assembly GCA_050013775.1. GTDB lineage: Bacteria > Acidobacteriota > Terriglobia > Terriglobales > Acidobacteriaceae > Telmatobacter. The sequence continues at coordinate 25,864 of JBEKEP010000027.1, forward strand.
TCAACCTTACGCTTTACACCCTCTACGAAGTGATTCAATGGCTGCCGGCTCAACCGCGTTCCGGCGGCGCGCAAAAGGACGACTGGGCGTGGACGCTGCGCTCCGCGGCCAACCGGCCTTTGCTGCGCTGGCTTGAGGATGGGCCGCTCATCGTGGACTCAGAGGGTTCCGGCGCCAGGCCGAAACTGAAAGCCCGGATCGTGGCGACCGGCCAAGCCGGTACCTTTGGCGAAAACGGCGAGCGCTTTTCGACGGCCGTCGAGGAGACGCCATCGAGCAGCCGCGAACTGCTGGCGCGTGTGGATTTTGGTTCCAGCAGTGACGCCGGCATGGAATCGATGCTGGGCTTCCAACAGGATCTGGGATTTGCCGGCTCGGTGCAGTCGGTGGCGGCGGTGTCGATCGACCCGGAAGTGGTGAGCGGCGGAAACACGGGCCTGGAAGAGGCGACCATTCGCAGCTCGGAGATCATGCATTTCGGCGAAGCGGTGGATGTCGAGGTCGGTTCGAACGCGGTGGCGGGCCGCCTGGCAGGAACGTCGCCCAGCACGGCGACGGCGATGCTGCCTTATGCCACGGTCGCATGGCACGATGGCAATTCCACGGTGCGCTATCGCATGGCCACCATGGTGCCGGACCAGGCAGGGGCTCAGAGCGAAGCCGCGGCATGGCTGCCTGCACTGGCGGAGCGCAACGGCGCTCTGACGATCGAGCACGGTTTTCATCAGGAGATTGCCTGGGAACGGCAGACTGACGCTTCGGGCATGTCGGTTGTCCTTTACTCCGACCACATCGACAATCCAGTACTGGAGGCGATGGGCCACTTTGCTCCGGGCGATGCCCCGGTCGCGGTGCTCTTCGATCAGGCGAGCAACCTGATGCGCGCCGCAGGGCCCGCTTACGGTAGCAACGGCGTGCAGGCCAGCATGGAGCACCGGTTGCCCGGCGGCAATCGCGTGCGCGTTAGCTATGCCAGCGGCAATGCCCTGGTGATGACGGCACTGCCGCAAGCTCCAGCATTGACGGATGTGCTTGCTGCCGCGCACTCGCGGCACGCGCAGACCTATGCGATTTCGCTTTCGGGCACGCTGGATGGAACCGGGACCCAGTGGCGCGCCAGCTACACCTGGCAGCCCGATGACGACGTGACTCCAGTGGCGCCCTTTGCGCAGGAGATGGCCGAGCCTTTTATGAACATTCACTTCCGCCAGCCCATCCACATCACCCGCGATGGCGCGGTAGGCCTGGAGGCGCTGCTGGACATGAGAAATCTCCTTGCCGAAGGCTATCAGCCGTACATTCTGAGCGACGGCTCGCTGCTTCTCTTCGCGCAGGATCAGCGCAGCTTCCGCGCCGGACTTGCCTTCACCTTCTGAAGTCCGCAAATCTCCCCTACAGTGCCCTTGAGATATCGCACTACGATGAGGACGGCATTGTTGCCGCTATTGCAGCGAGCCGGGGTGTGCAGCTCCTGCATCCTCGCTACAAAGACATTGCTGGAGTTGATGGAAGTATTTCCTCGCAGAGCCCAGCTGGGCGCGTATCCTGCAGATGAAGTTCCCGGAGGGGAGTGCCATGATGCATCGATTGTTGTTGCAGGCAACCCGTTTGGCTGCGCTGGCGGCCGTGTTCACGCTTTTCACCCACGCCGCTCTCGCGCAGGGCGTCGTTGTTTCGCAAACTGGCCAGGATCTTCTCGTGACCATCAGCGCCGAGGCCGCCAACATCGCCTTCACATTTACCTTGAACGGATGCGACAACAACGTCCCGTGCTTCGAGATCGGGGCGGGGACGGGGATGGTTGGCATACCTGTATCGGCGGGAGCAGGATGCAAGGCCAAGATGGGAAATGCATATACGCCAAGCGGGATCGAATGCCCGGCGTCGGGCATTGGGTCGATCACGTTTCAATTCATGAAAGGCGGCACGTGGGCCGCCTATGCGGGCGGCGGCGGACAGCATGCGGGAGGGCCGTGCTCCCCTGCGCCCGTCACCATCAAGACTGGACCGGACGGCGGGATGGTAAGCGTGAACTCGTGGAACGGTTGCAAGGAGACGGTGATCTGCAATTCGCCCGCTTCAATGTTTACTGCTGTGGAAGCGGATAATGCCGATGAGATCCGGGGAAAGTGCTCGTCGGTTGTTCTGCATTGACGGTGCTGAACGAGAAGACGGTTGAATTTGCCACGCTGTTGCCATCCCGAACGGATGGGAGAACTGTGATGAGACCTGCCAGGTTGACCCGTCGCGATGCGCTGAAATCCGGTTTTGCTGCCACTGCTTTGGCCTCGCTGCCGGGCCTGACGCACGGCGAAACCACTGCACCGGCGCGGAAGAACCGGATCCAGCAGTCGGCTTGCAGGTGGTGCTACAAAGACATTCCTCTCGATCAGCTTTGCGCCTTCGCGGCCGGGATCGGCATGAAGGGCATCGATCTTTTGTCGGTCGACGAGTGGGAGATGCCGCGGCGCTTTGGGCTCATCTGCACCATGGGGCAGGCGGGCGGAGGCACCATTACCGATGCGCTCAACCGGCCCGAGCATCACGACGCCATCGAAGCCGCGTTCCGCACTAACATTCCGCTGGCGGCAAAGGCCGGCGTGCCCAACGTCATCACGTTTTCCGGAGTGCGCCGCGGCATGAGCGACGACGAAGGCGCGCGCAACACCATCGCGGGCCTGAACCGCCTGAAAAAGATCGCCGAAGACAACGGTGTGAACATTTGCATGGAGCTGCTGAACAGCAAAGTCAACCATCCCGATTACATGTGCGATCACACGGTGTGGGGCGCGCGGGTGATGCAGGAAGTGAACTCGCCCAATGTGAAATTGCTCTACGACATCTACCACATGCAGATCATGGAGGGCGATCTGATCGCGACCATCCGCGCCAATCTGCAGTGGATCGGGCACTTTCATACCGGGGGCGTGCCCGGCCGTCACGAACTCGACAACACGCAGGAAGTACAATGGGACGGAGTCATGCGGGCCATTGATGACGCGGGTTTTAAAGGCTACGTGGCGCACGAATTTGTTCCCGTGCGCGACCCGCTGACCAGTCTGCGCGCCGCAGTGGATCTTTGCGACGTGTAGTTAGTTCGATTTCAGATGACGAAGATACTGATTCGCCACAGTATGTGCCGAGCCTGTTGGAACAAGGCCTATCCCGGCAAGAGCTCAGTGGGTCACGAGACGCTGGCGCGCTTTCGTGTTCAAGAAATCTGCTGTTTTTGCCTTCGCACACACAAGTCAGGCATTCACGTACCCAAGAACCGCAATGATCGAAGCACAAAATGTAATTGCAAAGTTCCATATGGTCAGCTTGCAAAATCGAATTAGACAACAGGCCTACTTGCAATGCGACGTCAAATGAGGCGAATCCAGCGATTATGAAGTCCCTCCTCCTCTCCGCGTACAACCAACTCGAGATTGCGGATTTTCCCGCGCCCGAAGTGAATGCTGGCGAAGTGCTGGTGCGTGTCGCGGCCTGCGGCATCTGCGGCAGCGACGTGCATGGTTACGACGGATCGTCGGGACGGCGCATTCCGCCCATCGTGATGGGCCATGAAGCCGCCGGAACCGTGGCCGCGGTGGGCGCGGGCGTGAAAGGCTACGCTATTGGCGATCGCGTGACCTTCGACTCGACGGTCTACTGCGGCGCTTGCGCCTGGTGCGAGCGCGGCGATGTGAATCTTTGCGACAACCGGCAGGTGATCGGCGTCTCTTGCGGCGATTACCGGCGTCACGGCGCCTTTGCCGAGTACGTCGCGGTGCCGGAGCATATTCTTTACCACTTGCCGGACAATCTCTCCTTTGCGGAAGCGGCGATGCTGGAAGCCACGTCCGTCGCGCTCCATGCGGTGCGCGTTTCGCAAGTGAAGGGCGAGGAAACGGCGTTGGTGATCGGCGCGGGCATGATCGGCCTGCTGACGCTGCAGGCGGCGCGAGCGCTGGGATGCGGACGCGTGATGATTACCGACGTGGATGCGTCGCGACTTAGCCTGGCCAAAGAAGTGGGTGCGGAGGAGATTTTGCATGCCTCCGGCGCGGAGTTGGTTGCTGAAGTTCTCAAACGGACCGAGGGTCGCGGCGTTGATCTCGCTTATGAAGCCGTGGGCAGGAGTGAGACTGTGAATGCCGCCATCGACTGCACGAAAAAAGGCGGCACGGTGACGCTGATCGGCAATATTCAGCCGGAAGTGACACTGCCGCTGCAAAAAGTTGTTACGCGGCAACTGCGCTTGCAGGGCTCGTGCGCTTCGGCGGGTGAGTATCCGCAGGCCATCGAGTTGATCGCGGACGGCGCGATCAAGGTTACACCGCTCATTACCGCCATCGCTCCACTCGAAGAAGGCCCGCGCTGGTTTTCGCGGCTGCACGCGCACGAACCGAATCTGATGAAAGTGATTCTGACGCCATGAACGCCCCCATGAATGTATCGAGCGAGAAGCTGTTCGATTTGACCGGTCAGGTGGCTATCGTTACCGGCACGAGCCGCGGCCTGGGACAGTACTTCGCGCGCGCTCTGGCCAAGGCCGGAGCTGATCTGGTGCTCACCAGCCGGAAACGTGAGACCCTTGCGGAATTTGCAGCGGAGATGGAAGCGCTGGGCCGGCGTGTGCTGGCGCTCGATTTAGACGTGCGCGACGAGGAGAGCATCCGGCGCATGGCCGCCGATGCTGATGCGGCCTTCGGACAGATCCATGTCCTCGTCAACAATGCCGGCTGCAATATTCGCAAGCCCGCGCTGGAAGTGACGTGGGACAACTGGAATCAGATTCTCGAGACCAATTTGCGCGGCTCGTTTTTTGTCGCGCAGGCCGTGGCGCGTGGCATGATCGCAAACGGTTACGGCCGCATCGTCAATATCGGCTCGGTGACCAGCGTGTTTGGCTACGCAGGTCTCGCGCCCTACGGCGCCAGCCGCGGCGGCTTGCGTCAGTTGACGATGAGCCTCGCCGATGAGTGGGGAAAATCTGGCATCACGGTGAACTGCCTGGCTCCCGGATGGTTCAAGACCGAGCAAAATAAGGTTCTCTACGAGAATCAGGAGTGGGTGGAGTACATCAGCGATCGCATTCCTGTAAAACGCCCCGGCCAGCCGCACGATCTGGATGGCGCCGTGGTCTTTCTGGCCTCCGAATCAAGCCGCTACGTCACCGGGCAAACGCTGCTGGTGGATGGAGGCATTTCGACGGGCTCGGCGCGGGCCACCGTGGCTCCGCCAAAGCAACCTTAACAACGCTGCAAGCTTCCCGCGCTCGAACATTTACATTACGGACGGGTTTTTCATGAAGGCTCATTGTTTATCTCTTTCTGCTCTCCTTTGCCTCGCGTGCACGGCTGGCTTTTCCACGCGGGCGCAGGCGCCCGCCGCTGCGCAACCTGACGCGACTGCGCCGAGCGACGCATTGTTGCGCAGTTTTCTCGATCCGCCCAACGAGGCACGGCCGCGCGTGTGGTGGCACTGGATGAACGGCAACATTTCCAGCGAGGGCATCAAGCTCGATCTCGAATGGATGCATCGCGTGGGCGTGGGCGGCGTGACAATTTTCGAAGGCGCCATCAATACGCCGCAGGTGGTGCCGCATCGGCTGATTTATATGACGCCGGAGTGGAAGCAGGCATTCAACACCGCGGTGACGACGGCCCGCAGCATGAACATGGAAGTAGCCATCGCAAGCTCGCCGGGGTGGAGCGAGACCGGTGGGCCGTGGGTGCCCGCGGCCCAGGGCATGAAGAAGATGGTCTGGTCGGCGACGCGCGTTGAAGGCGGCAAGCCGTTCGCGGGCAAGCTCGCGCACCCGCCGCAGGTAGACGGGACGTTTCAGAATTTTCAAGTGCCGGGACGGCGCGCGCCCGATGGCACGGTGACCACTCCGCCGGAGTTTTATACCGACGTTGCAGTCATCGCGTACAAGCTTCCCGACGGTGACAAGACGCAGCAGGAGCTCGATCCGAAGGTGACAGCGAGCGCGGGAACAGCGAATCTCGCAGCGCCGGATGTAGCCGCGCTCTCTGACGGCGACGTGAGTTCGGTGGTGCTCGATTTGCCGGCCAGCAATCCGGGCAACGAAGGCTGGGTCGAATTCGATTACGGCCATTTGCAGACCATCCAGGCGGTGACGTTGGCGAGCCTGAATGACGCGATCAGCGTCTTCGATCATGAGAGCCCGGCGATTCCGCCGTATCTCGAAGCGAGTGACGACGGTCAGAGTTTTCGCAAGATCGCCGATATTCCCTTCAGCAGCATTGTGGAGCGCACGGCTTCGTTCGACGCCGTGACCGCGCGCTATTTCCGCTTGGTGTATCCCGCGCAACCAGCAGGCGTTGCCGAGCACGACCACAAAATCACGGAGCTGGTGCTCTCGAGCGGCGCGCGCGTAAACGAGTTTGAGAAACGCGCCGGGTACGCCAATTCGCGCGATTTCTACGCGATCGTTGATCCCAAGGTTGCGCCGGAATTTATTGTGCCGCAGGCGGATGTGATCGACCTGACCGGCAAAATGCAGTCCGATGGAACGCTCGACTGGACGCCGGCGGACGGCACGTGGATGGTGTTGCGCATCGGGTCTTCGCTGACGGGCCACGAGAACGGTCCCGCGCCCGCGGAGGCGACCGGCCTCGAAGTCGACAAGCTGAACCGCGAGTATGTGAAGAACTACGTCGATGGCTATCTGAAGATGTATGCCGACACGGTTGGCCCAGAAATGATGGGCGCGAACGGTATCTCGTGGCTGCTGACGGACAGCATCGAGGTGGGACCGCAAAATTGGACCGATCACATTCTCGAAGACTTCCAGCAGCGGCGCGGCTACGATCCGCGGCCATGGCTGCCCACATTGACCGGCGCCGTCATCAAGAGCACGGCGGACACGGATCGCTTCCTGTGGGACTTCCGGCGCACCATCAGCCAATTGCTCGCAGAAAATCACTACGGCGAAATTGCCGAGGATTTGCATGCCCACGGGATGAAATATTACGGCGAGGCGCTTGAGATGCATCGCCCCTCGCTTGGCGACGA
>JBEKEP010000028.1:0-32427 GCA_050013775.1 Occallatibacter sp.
CTGTGAACGGTTGTTATGAATACAACAACGGCCTGATCGAGAACGGCGGATTTGAAGGGAGGGTGCTGCGGTTCACGTGGACTGAGGGCGATATTCCGGGGCCCCGACATGGCGGGCCGGCCATGCTGATCTTCTCCGACGATGGGCAGTCGTTTACCGGGTACTGGTGGCATGACGGCGAGAAAGGCGCGCCCGCAGGGAGTTGGGTCGGCAAGCGCATTGGGAAGGTTGTTGGCTCGTGCCCGCAATGGAAGCCTGGGAGTGGGAACGGCGTGGTGGAGCAGTTGCAGACTGAAGGGCGTGCGCGGCTCTACGGGATTCTGTTCGATACCGACTCCGACCACCTGAAAGCCGAATCGAAGCCAACTTTGGATGCTTTGATCGCAGCGGCTCGCACGCAGCCGACGTGGAACTTCGGAATCGAAGGATATACAGACAATGTGGGCGGAGACGCGCATAACCAGGCCCTCTCAGAGAAGCGCGCACTCTCAGTGAAAGCATACCTGGTGGCCGCGGGCGTGGATGCGAGCAGGCTGACGACCCAGGGATTTGGCGCGAGCCATCCGGTGAGCAGCAACGACACCGAGCTTGGACGCTCGCAGAACCGGCGCGTTGAAGTGGTGAAAAAGTAGGGGTAGAGGCTGGTGGGTTTGCGTTGAGTGGGCTGCGCGGAAGCGCAAGGACGTAGACCTATCCGTGGGGGCCCCGGTCCTGGGGCACCTGGCTTGGTGAAAAAGTCTGCGTGGCCGGTTGGAAAAAATCTCGTGGCTAAAGCCACACCGAATTGAGGAGCCTTATTCGGGAGGCTGAAGCATCCCACTCCTTCCACTACCAGACGATCTTGTAGAGATTGCCGCGATTGTCTTCGCCTACTGCGACGAAGTTATCCAGCGATTGCACCTGAAGCGTGGTTCCCTTATCGCCCGTGAAGGTTCCCTGGAGGATTTTTTTGCCAGCGATGTTCGAGGCGTAGTAGCCGGGGCCGTAGACCAGATCCCACGCGGCGGCCAGGTTCTGCTGAGGCGAGTTGCTGTCAGCGGCGGCCTGCGCGTCGGCGGCCGGTGCAGTCGTCCATTCGGGCTTTCCCTTGAGAGTCTCGCCGTCGGCGTAGCTGAATGACTTGACCCGTCCGAAGTCGGACTTGATGGAATAGGTATACGGGCCGTCGCCTTTCGAGCCTTCGTAAAACGGGCCGGGCGCCTGGAGCGCCATCGGGCCTTTTACGGGGTCGAGCTGCTGCGCGTGGGAGGGCGCGGCAGCGAGGGCGAAGGCGGCGATGGCGAGGGCTAAGTTCAGAGTGGCAGTTTTCATTTGGGCGGACCTCCGAGTTTTGGGATGCGGAAACAGTGTCGCAGCTTTTCTACAAAGAGGGCGTAAAGATGGGGATCGGAGAATTGGTGGGGATTTTCCGGAGGGGCTAAAGCCCCGCGCGTTTTGCATTGTTTACGGCGCGTCTGAAAGCCGCGCCCTGATACAAGGCCTGTGGGTTGAAATTCGTGCTTTTCCACATCTCAGAAACGAGATGTGGGGCACCCGTTTTCGTGCTGAGATGGCATTGCAAAATGCAGGTCCCCATTCGACTGCGACCGTCCGCCGCGGCGGACGATCTCCGCTCAGGGCAGGCTTTCGACTCGTCCCGGCACGCCGGGACTCGCTCAGGATGACAAATCATTGCTGGTGCGAGCCTTTGTCTTCTCTACAGGCGCTGATCCACTGGTATCCAGGGCGACGGATACGCGGGGCCGATGTATTCGGCGCGGGGGCGGATCAGGCGGTTGTCGTCGAGCTGCTCGATTACGTGGGCGGCCCAGCCGGAAATGCGGCTGACGGCGAAGATGGGGGTGTAGAGATCGATGTCGATGCCGAGCGTGGCGTAGGTGGAGGCGGAATAGAAATCGACGTTGGCGTTGAGCTTTTTCTCCTGGTTGATGTAGAGCTCAATGGCGCGCGACATCTCGTACCACTTGGGATTGCCGGAATCCCTGCCGAGCTGCTTGCTCATCTCGCGCAGGTGGGTGGCGCGGGGATCTTCGGTTTTGTAGACGCGGTGGCCGAAGCCGGAGATTTTTTGTCGGGCGGCGAGCATACCTTTTACGTATTCGACGGGATCGGCGCCTTCCTTGTCGATGAGGAGCAGCAGGCGCATGACGCCTTCATTCGCGCCGCCGTGCAACGGACCCTTGAGCGCGCCGATGGCGCCGGTGATGGCGGAGTGAATGTCAGAGAGTGTGGCGGCGATGACGCGGGCGGCGAAGGTGGAGGCGTTGAGTTCGTGGTCGGCGTGAAGGATGAGAGCGATATCTAACGTTCGGGTGGCGGTTTCGGAAGGCTTCTCGCCGTTGAGCATCCAGAGGAAGTTGCCTGCGTGGGAGAGCGAACGGTCGGGGGGAACGATTTCCTTGCCCTTGCGAATGCGATCGTAAATAGCCACCAGCATGGCAATTTGCGCGGTGAGGTTGTAGGCCTTGCGCACGTTGGCGTCGTGCGTGTTGTCTTTTTCGTCGGCATCGTAAAAGCTCAATGCCGACACCGCAGTTCGCAACACCTCCATGGGCGTGGCGGCGGTGGGAAAGGTTTTGAGCATCTCGATGACGCGATGGTCGAGGGCGCGCGCAAGAGCAAGCTGCGTGGAAAACTCGCGCAGGGCAAGTGCATTGGGCAGTATGCCGTTCCAAAGAAGGTAGGTGGTTTCTTCGAAAGTGGAGTGCTCGGCGAGCTCATGGATGTCAATGCCGCGGTAGGAGAGGATGCCCGCATCTCCGTCGATCCAGCAGATGCCGGAGTTCGCGGCAACAATTCCTTCAAGACCCTTTCCTGCGACAGCAGTGCCCATAACCTTTTGCATCTCCTCTTCTGTAGGATGCGATTTTCCCGTTGCGATAGAGTTCCAGCCCCGCTGAGCGGGCCGCAACGCCAAAAGTGCAGTAAAGATGTTTATAGCTTAGCGCAAAGGCAGGGAGCAAGGGAGCAAGGGAGCGAGGGAGCAAGGGAGCGAGGGAGCGAGGGAGCGAGAGAGCGAGGGAGTGGGGGAAAACTGCTTCCGGCGCGCGAGGGCTGGCGGAACGATATATTCTGTAGATTCGCCGGATGCTTGAGAGGGTTTGGGCTGGCCTGAGTGGCAGAGAAGCCGCTTTCGGGCGAGAAGGCGAACTGCAAGGATTTCCGGAAGGATTGAGACAATTTACCCCCAAAACGGCGTCTAACCGGACAAGATGCCGTCCTAATGCCCGGTGCGGCTGGTAAAGAGAAGCCCGCGGAGCACGAAAGGCAAATGAATGAGTGAGATTGACGAGACCCCTCGAACCTACTCCGGCCCGCTGTTAGCTGCGATCGCCATTGCACTGCTGGCCGGCGTCGGCGGACTGATCTGGAGCTATACGCTGGGCAGCAAGCTCGCCGCCCAGCAGGCCGAATTGACGGAAGCGCAACAGCAGAATGCCAAACTGGCCGCGGATCAGCGGGAAACCGAAGCCCGGCTGCAGGTGGCTACGGATGAACTGGGCAAATCGCTGGGCCTGACGCAGAAGCAGCTTGACGAGCGCGCGCAGGCGATCATCCAGCGGGAAGAGGCCGACGACGAGAAGCTGGAAAACGAGCAGAAGCAGACCGCGCAGCAGGTGAACACGGTTTCAAACCAGGTGACCACTGTGCAGTCCGATGTGGGCGGGGTCAAGACGGATCTGACCAAAACCAAAAGCGACCTGGCCACGACGATGAGCCAGCTAGAGAGCGTGCGCGGCGACTTGAGCAATACGAACAGCGTGATTGCCCGCAACCACGACGAGTTGGTGACGCTGGAGCACAGGACCGACCGGAACTTCTACGAGTTCACGCTGACCAAGGGACAGAGGAAGCCAGTGGGCACCATCAGCCTGGAGTTGAAGAAGGTGGACCCAAAGAAGAATATGTACACTCTGGTGGTCTACGCCGACGACAAGGCCGTGCAGAAGCCGAATCGCGGGATCGACGAGCCGCTGCAGTTCTATAGCGGCAAGGATCCGGCACTGTTCGAGGTGGTGGTGAACACGATCAACTCGAAGAGTCAGATCTCAGGGTATCTCTCGACGCCCAAGACCGCACCCGCTCCGCCTACTGTTCAGTAATCGAAACCGTGGGCGTGAGAGTGAGGAAGGGCTGGTACCGGAAGGCGAAGGTATAGTCCAGCTTCTTGCGCGCGTCCCACTGCTGCTGCGTCATCTTGAAAGCTGAAACAAAGGTCCCCTCGACCGTCTGGCCGGGTTGAATAGTAGTGTCGAGCGGCGAGATGGGCGTCAAGTGCGGCACGGGAATGTTGGGATACGCCACGAAGATGCGATCGTAGTCGCCCTTGTTGCCGGCATAGCTGGAGTGAATGCCGTCGTCGAGGGTGACATTGGCGGTGATATTGCCGAGAAACAGCGGGTGGTTGGTCAGGTTTTGCAGCTTGACGGTGGTAAAGACCATCATCTGGTCGACGCTTTGTTTTGGCATCGGCATGCCGTTGGCGTCGAAGCCCGAGGTGTCAGTGTGCTGGGGATGGGCCCAGACGGCCGTGATTTCACCGGAGGCGAAGGGCGGCGTTCGGCCAACAAACGCGTAAATTCCAATGCCGATGCACATCACGAGGCCGGCAATGATGGCGGCAATCAGCACGTGGCTGGTGCCTTTGGTCAGTTCCTCGCCGAGTGCGGCGTCGTCCAGCTCTTCCTGATGAAGCAGGCTCATAGGGACTCCATCCACCTTGCGAACTCATCTTATCCCGAACGCGATACAACCGGCTACGAAGACTTTTTGGAGCATCCATTACGGGGGCGCGGATTTGGATTACTTAGGTGGGAGCAAGCAGCGCGGGAACCGGCGGGCGGGTAAGTGAGTGCTTACGGTCTTGGCCGCAGACCGGCGAGAAAACCCTTGGCGGGTCGCGTGTTGAGGACGTCTTCCGCAGTGAGCCAGGCGCGACGCAACTGCTTTATGCCGTAGACCATCCTGCCCAGGTTGCCGCTATCGTGCGAGTCGGAGTTCATGACGATGAGGCAACCCATCTCTTTGGCCAGGCGCAGGTCGTGATCGTTCAGGTCGAGACGTTCGGGCGCGGCGTTATGCTCCATGGCCACGCCGAGCTCGGCGGCGCGCTTGAAGACGGCGACGAGATCGATGGCGAAGGGCTCGCGACGCAGCAACAGGCGGCCGGTGGGGTGGCCGAGGATGCGGACATACGGGTTCTCGATGGCGCGCAGGACGCGGGCCGTCATCTCCTCTTTGCTCTCGTCATAGCGAAGGTGCACGCTGGCTATGACGATATCGAGTTGAGCAAGCACCTCGTTATCGAGGGCCAGAGTTCCGTCAGCCAGTATGTCGACTTCGGTGCCAGTGAAGACGCGGATGCGGCCTTCCATTGCGCGGTCAACGGCGTGCACCTGCTTGATTTGCGCGAGGACGCGCTTTTCGTCGAGACCGTTGGTGATACCGATAAACTTCGAGTGATCGGTGATGGCGATGTATTTGTAGCCGCAGGCGACGGCGGCGTCGGCCATTTCGCGGATGGAGTTGTGGCCGTCGCTGGCGGTGGTGTGCATGTGCACGTCGCCTTTGATGTCGTCGAGGGCGACGATATGGGGCAGAGCGTGTTCGGCGGCCAGGTCGATCTCGCCGAGATTCTCGCGCATCTCCGGGGGCATCCAATCCATGCCGAGAGCGGCGTAGATCTCCTCCTCTGTGGCGGCGGCCACGGTGGAACCGTCCTTAAGTCGCGCCAGGGCCCACTCGCTGAGTGTGTAGCCCATTCTGAGAGCCCTTTGGCGGAGCACGACATTGTGCCCCTTGTTGCCTGTAAAGTATTGCAGGGCCGCGCCATAGGAGGCTGTGGGCAGGAGGCGCACGTCGACTTGCAAGCCCACGTCGAGGTTGAAGCTGACCTTGTTTTCGCCCTCGGCGATCATGTCGCGGATGCCGGGGTAGGCGGCGACGTGTTCTACGGCAGCTTCGGTGTGCCCCGGTTCGCAGGCAGGACCGGTGGCCAGCAGGTCGAGGTCGCCCTCGGTGTCGCGGCCGCGGCGTAAGGAGCCGGCCGGCGTGACCTTTTTAATGCCTTTCAATTTCAAGAGATACGCGGCGATGCGCGCGGCTTCTTCGGTGGCCACGTCGATGCGGAAGCGGCCGGCGCTGCGGCGATAGTCCTCGATGCCCTTGCGGAGCTTTTCAATTTGTTTGGGGCCCATGCGCGGCAGGCCGTTGAGTTTGCCCGCTTCGATGGCCTGGGAAAGCTGGTCGATGGAGCCGATTTTGGCCGCATCCCAGAGGAGCGCGACGGTTTTCGGGCCCATGCCGGGGAGTTTGAGCAATTCGAGGATGCCGGCGCCGTATTTCTGCAAGAGCTGATCGCGCTGGGCGAGAGTGCCGGTTTGGGCAATGGACTGGAGGTGGGCGGCCATGCTCTTGCCGATGCCAGGGATCTCCATAAGGCGCGCGGCGTCGGAGGCGGCTTCGGTCAGGTCAACTGTGGTTTGCTCTGCGGCCTCGGCGGCGCGGCGGTAGCTGCGGATGCGAAAGCTGTCGGCCCCGTCGATTTCGAGCAGGTCGGCGGTCTCCGCCAGCAGGCGAGCCATGGTTTTGTTGTCCATGTTGCGACTCTCCGCCTAGCAGTATCGAGCATTTAAGGGATGGAGGGCTAGAGGGTGCGATGACCGCGTGAATTCGCACCTTCAGAATCGTGCGATCCCGGGTCCGAAAATCCGGACCCGGGGCACCCCGATTTGTGGTGAGTTTGCGTGTGCAGGTCTGGAGACCCGCACGACAGCCGGTCTGGAGACCGGCGCTACAAAGTCTGGAGACCGGCGGTACAAACGCGGCATCTTGCGGCTTCGCGTGCGGGAAACCCGGAAAGCGATTGATGAAGGTGTGAGAAGGGGTAAAAGACAGGGCGCACTCCACCCTTACCGCCGGGCGGCGGTCTTGCCCTTGCGATACGCCCGGGACCTATCGACGCTTAAGCAGCGTTGTGAGCGGCCTCAGCCCGGAGGCGAATGACTGCGTCCGCCTGGGGACCTTTTTGCCCTTCGACTATGTCGAACTCGACCTCGTCGCCTTCTTTGAGCGTTTTGTATCCGTCCAACTGGATTGCTGAGTAATGAACGAATACATCCGGCCCGTCTTCGCGTCCGATGAATCCGTAGCCCTTGGCGTTGTTAAACCACTTGACCTTACCCTTGTACTGAGCCACAGGTTCCGCCTTCCTCTTCTCTTATGCGGGGATACGGTGGGTCTTGCGGGGAAACACCGCACCGTACTAGATAAGACGCGCGAAAGAGACGAAAGGTTGACTGATGTTGGCGGTTCCACAACGTGATATGGCTGGCGGGGACGGAGAGCAGGGAGCGAGGGAGCAAGGGAGCCAGGGAGCAAGCCACCCGGGCGAGCATAACCCGCTCGCCGGAACCCGTGATTAGCAAGTCGTTGCCGGGTTACTTTTTGCGGCGGTTTTGGAGGCGCGCGTACAGGAGAACGCTGGTCAGTGTCTTGCCGTCGAGAATGGCGCCTTTCTCGATCATCTTCAACAGTTCAGACAACTTGACGAGGCGCAGCTCGATCTCCTCATCCGCTTCAAGGTGGGTTTCGCCAGGCTTGAGGCCTTTGGCGAGGAAGACTTTCATCGACTCGCCAAGAAAGCCGGGGCTGGCGTAATACTCCACCAAGGGACGCCATTTCTTCGCCCGGTAGCCGGTTTCTTCGGCCAGTTCGCGCTGCGCTCCGGCCAGCGGCTCCTCGCCGGGTTCGAGCTTTCCGGCCGGAAGCTCCCACAGATACTGGTTGGCCGCGTGCCGGTATTGCCGCTCCAGCACGATCCAGGGATCGCGCTTGCTCTTTGAGGCGTCGACGGCCAGAATCACGACGCTGCCGTTGTGGCGGATGACGTCGCGTTCGTTGTGGCTGCCACTGGGCTCGACGATCTTGTCATGCAGCACGTTGAAGAGCGGCCCCCGGTAGACCACCTCGGAGCTGAGCACCGTGGCGCGCTCGACGACGATCGCCTTTTTTGTCTTTTTCCGCTTTGCGGCAGTGGTCTTCGACGTTTTTTTCGAGGTCCTGGTGGGCATGGTCAATCCTTTTCCGGTTGCGGCGCGCTACGCGCACGATTCAAGACGAGTATACGCATTGGGTGTGCAACTCCGTGTGAGTTCTGCATCGATCGGGGCTGCCGTGGCATCCTTAACTGAGCATTAGTTGAGCATTTCAAGCCAAAGCATCCGGCGATTTCAAACAACGAGCCGCGCGTGAACGAAACAACGACGACAGAGTGTTATCCCGTAACTGTGATGCCGGGGCAGAGCCGGCTGTTTCTGGATTTTTGCGCGGGGGCGGCGCTCCGCGCTTTTCTCCCTTTGGACGAGGTCGAGCAGGAGCGACAGGCCTTGCCGGCGCATTGGCCGGAGCTGGTGCGGCTGATGGCGGCGCAGAATCCGTCGGACTCCACGAAGGCCGCACTTGCGGCGCTGGAGCAGGGCGCGGGGACGATCCTTACCGGGCAGCAGGTGGGATTGTTCGGCGGGCCGCTGTATACGCCCTTCAAGGCCGCTACCGCCATCGCGCGTGCGCGCAAGAGCACCGCGCTGGGCAAACCCCATGTGGCGATATTTTGGCTGGCGAGCGAAGACCACGATTTTGCCGAGATCGATCATGTGACGTTTCCCGCGGGCCGCGAGCTGGCGACGCTCGCTTACGGCTCGACGCCAAAGGCGGCCATTCCGGCAGGCCGGATCGTTTTTGACGATTCGATTGCGGCGCTTGCGGAGCGCGCTGCGGAGATTTTCGGGCCTTCGGACGGGACCAATGCGCTGGTAGAGAGCTACAAGCCGGGGCGGACTTTTGCGCAGGCCTTTGCGGATTTTTATGCACGGGTTTTCGCGGCGCAGGGATTGCTGATCGTGGACGCGGCTGGTCGCGAGTTCCACCGGCTGGGCGCGCCGGTGCTGCGCGCGGCCATTGAACGCGCTGACGAGTTCCATGCTGCGCTGATTGAGAGGAGCCAGGCACTTGAAGCCGCGGGCTACCATTCCCAAGTTTTGGTTGCGCCGCAGTCGAGTTTGCTGTTCTTGATCGATGAGAAAACAGGCGCGCGGCTGGCGCTGAAGCGCACAGCGCCGACGGCCGAAGAGCCCAGCGGACTGTGGCAGACGGCGGGCGAGGACGGAAACCGGAGCTTTACGACGGGCGATTTGCTGGGCATTCTCGATGCCGAGCCGGAGCGCGTTTCGCCGGCGGCGCTGCTGCGGCCGGTGTTTCAGGATTTTCTGTTTGGGACCACGGCGCAGGTGGGTGGGCCGGCGGAGATTGCTTACCTGGCGCAGTCGACAGTGCTGTTTGAGAAGATTTTGGGCTGGCAGACGCCGCCGATCGCGCGTTTCTCCGCCACGCTCATCGAGCCTGCGATTGCGGAGCTGCTGCGCAAGCACGAGCTCGGGCTCGAACAGATTTTTGGCGAGGAGAGCGCGGCCACGCTGGCGTTGCGGCTGGCGGCGCGCGCCATGCCTCCTGAAACCAAGATGAAACTGGCTGCGGCGGGGAACGCGTTCGATGCCGAGCTGACGACGCTGGTAGAGTGGCTGCAGTCGCAGGACAAGGGACTGGGGCAGTCGGCCGAGACGGCGGCGGGCAAGATGCGCTACCAGATGAATCGCCTGCGGACGCTGGCCGCGAACTTCCAGCTGCAACGTGAAGCCACGTTGACGCGCCACGCCAACAGCATCTTCAACGCGCTTTATCCAGGCGGGGTGTTGCAGGAGCGGGTGCACGGGGCCGCGTATTATTTTGGGCGCTACGGATTGGATTTGGCGGAGATGCTCTGCGAGCGGGCGAGCGATTTGTGCCCGAAGCATGCGGCGATCTGGCTTTAGAAGGCAGGGTTCAGGTTTCAGGGGTCAGTTAGCCCGCCATCCCCGGTCCCCGAAAGCCAGGGACCGGGGGCACCCCTCAATGTGGTCGCCCGGGGCACCCTCGGTGCGGTTGCGAAGAGCGATCGGGTGGCACCAGCAAGGGACCTGGGGAACGAGAAGGCCAAGGAACGTCCAGGCCAAAGGTCAGGACTTGGGGCTCAGGTGATTGGGCCTTGCTTTCGACTGACGAGACTCCAGTGGCCTTCAGCTTTTGCCAGGGACAAGTCCTCTTGAGAGATGAAGGGCGGGCGCGTGGTCCCGTCCGGATTGCGCCCGACTAGCTTGGTGACGAAACTTACGGTTGCGGTTTTGCCATCGGCGCTGTACCTGGGCTGCGTGAAAAAACGCATGTTGTCGGGGTCGGGCTTGGTGGCCTTGAGGGGTTGGACGCCCAAAGCGGCCCACGGGCACTGCTCGACGAAGCCGTCTCCCTGCGGCCGGTAGAAAATCGCAAATTGCGAGATGTCGGGATCGACTTTTCCCCAGCCGAGTATTTCGCGACCGAGGAGAGTGAAGATCTCGCAATCGTCCTTTTCAGTCCCGGGCTCGTGTTGTGATGGCCTTGCGATTTCGACGCCTCCGGATTCCGCCGTATTCAAGCTTCCGCTTGCAATTGCTGTTGCGGCCGCACCGGTATTTCTTTCGGTCGGCGCTTCTGCTATCGACGGAACGCCGGCGAAGATTGCCATCGGAATCAGGACCACTCCCAGAAGAAAAGCACGGGGCCGGGGTTTTCGGACCTGGTGCCAATGCAGGGAAAGGGCGGCCCGGATCTCCATTGTGCCTCCCTGTTGCGGACCAATATATCGCCATTGGTCCTGGCTCGCAATGCTTTCTGCTTTCCGCTAGTGGTGCAGTTTGAAGAAAATCATCCCTCAGGGGCTAAAGCCCGCACTCATTGTTGGGCCGCCTATGGCACGACTAAAGTCGTGCCCTGACACTTCGTGCCCACGCCGCACTTTTCGTGCCCTGACACTTCGTGCCCCACGCTGCAGATTTCAACGAGCTGCGAAGTCGGGCCGAGCCACGGCTGCTTCAAACTGACCCGCTACGTACGGTTCTTCCAACGGGCGAAAGGCTGGAGCGTAGAGACTGTCGCTATTCCCTGCATCTATAATCCTCGCGAAACTAGTTGAGGCTTCCATGAAGCAGGTCTATATGCGACTTATTGGGGCGTTTCTGATTGCGGCGTCGCTGGCCCTGCCCGCCTGCGCGCAAACCGTCTCCTGTGCCACGCCGGGGACGGACAATACCTTTCTTGGCATCCAGACCATCCGGCTGTGGCCGGGCGCCGCGCCCGAGGCCAAGGGCGCAACGTGCAACGACATTCCCGCGCTCACGCTGTTGGAGGCGCGGCCCGGTTCGGCCAACGGCTCCGCGGTGATCATCCTTCCTGGCGGCGCGTATTCGCACCTGGCCGGGGACCTGGAGGGGCGCGAGGTAGCCGACTGGTTTACCGCGCGCGGCTTTCGCGCATTCATCCTGAGCTACCGGCTTACCTCGAATGGATACGGGCTGCCGGTGCCGCTGGTCGACGCGCGGCGCGCCATCCAGACGGTGAGAGCGCGGGCGGTGGATTATCACATCAATCCCAACCGCATTGTGGTGATTGGATTCTCGGCGGGAGGGCACCTGGCGGCGCTTTCGGGAACGCAGTTTGTGGCGGGCGATCCCGATGCCGACGACCCTATTGCACGCGCGTCGAGCCGGCCCGACTTCGTGGTTCTGGGCTACCCGTGGCTCGACGCCATCACGCGTGACACTACGTACCTGAGTTACTGCAAGATGTTCAATCTGATGGATCAGTGCGAGGCGCTCCGAGCAAAATACGATCCGGTGCTCTTTGTCAGCAAAGACACGCCGCCCACGTTCATCTATCACACGTTTAACGACAAGACCGCGGCTGCGGAGGCGAGTATCGAGTTCTACCAGGCGCTTTTGAAGGCCGGCGTGGCGTCGGAGATGCATATTTTCGCTGATGGCCGGCATGGCAGCGGACTGGGCAAGGGCGATGTGGCGCTGGACCAGTGGCCGGGACTACTGGAAACCTGGTTGCGCGCGCAGGGGTTGCTGACGGTGGATAAGACGGCGGTGGGGGGAAAGTAAGCCGGGATTTAGGCCCCGGCAACCAGGGACACAACGCGTAGGAGCCTTCACAGGTTGCGGGAAAACTCTGAAAGTAAGGCGGAGATCGCGAAGTGCATCCCGCAGGGGCTAAAGCCCAGGCTAAAGTTGCAGTACTTGCGGCACGACTAAAGTCGTGCCCTGACACTTCTTGCTTCCCTTGAAGAGTTTTTCCGCAGCCTGTAAAGGCCCGCTCGATCGGGCACATTTAAATACCGGGGTTAAAACCCCGGCCTACCGGAAATGACTCCAAAAATTAGAAGCGGGCAGCTGGAATCGGGAGTGGAAGGTAATCCCGAAACCGGCTGCCCGCAGGACCCTGGACCGGGTCTAGGTGGTAAGTTAAGTGTAGGACCGTTTCAGGCAAAAGCAAGCCCTTTTTTGCATGAATATTCCCAATTCGTGACAGAGGTCACATTAAGTCATATTGTGGACTCCGACGCGTTGACTTGGGGGTTCTCCCTTGGTAAAAATGAGGGTTCCACTTGCATAAAATCTCACTTAAGTAGCCGCAGTAGATCGTTACCTCCATGCAGGATATCTTTCAACAACTCGGAGAGCTTCTGGTGGGCGCGATCCCAACGGCTCTTCTCTTCATCGTGCTGGTGATTGCGTATCAGTTTCTGATCCAGGGCCCTTTGACGGAAGTGCTGGCCAAGCGCCGCGCGCTGACGGAAGGCGCCATGGAAGATGCGCGCAAGGCCGTGGCCCAGGCTGAGGCAAAAGCCGAAGAGTACGCCGAGCGTTTGCGCCAGGCGCGCGCCGAAGCCTTCAAACTGCGCGAGCAGCGCACCAAGCAGTGGAATATGGAGCGCGACGCGGCGCTGGAAGCCGCGCGACAGGCAGCCGGCCAGAAGGTGCGCCAGGCCCAGGCCGAGCTGGATGCGGAAGCGGCAACCGCCAGGGCTACTCTTCAAGCCGCGTCGGCCGAACTTGCCGGGCAGGCCGTCCGCGCCGTTCTGCCAGCCGCTGCCGGGGGTTCCCGTTGAAATTTTCTGGTACAAAATTGAATTTTTGCGTACGCGCTTTTTGGCTTGGGCTGCTGCTGGCTGTTGCAGCGCTGATGGTTACGCCGCGTAGCGTGGCCGCGCAGCAGAGTGCCCCGGCGGCGAGCGCACCGGCGGACGGGACGGGAGCGGCACAGCCGGCTCCGGCAAAATCCGACGACGATGGGGATGCGGCGTTTCTGCATTCGCCCGTGGTGCAGTCCGTGGCGCGCATGTTGCATCTGAAGCTCGATACCACGGTCGCCCTTCTGCTTGGGATCAACTTCGCGATCATCTTCTTTGCCGTTGCCATTCCGCTGAAGCGCACCATGCCGAACATCCTGCGCAAGCGGTCGCAGACGCTGAGCCAGGATCTGACCACCGCACGCCAGGCCACGGCGGATGCGCAGGCGCGACTGAGCGCCGTAGAGGCCAAGCTGGCCGGGCTGGGCGAGGAGATCAAGAAACTTTCCGCGCAGGTGGAGCAGGAGAGCGTCGAAGAGGAAAAGCGCATCAAGGCAGCGCTGGTGGAAGAGAGCGCGCGCATTGTGACCGCAGCCGAACAGGAAATTGACGTGGCGGTGACCCAGGCCAAGCGCGGACTGCGGAACTTTGCTGCCGATCTCGCGATCGGACAGGCGGAGAAGCAGATTACGCTTTCGCCAGAGACCGACCGCGCTTTGATCGCCGAGTTTGTGGCCGGAGTTGCCGGCGACGCCGCAGGCAAGGGAGGCAAGAACTAGATGCCCGCATTTGTGGCTCGCTACGCCCAGGCCTTTGCCGATGTGGTGAAGGACTTTGGTCTCGACTCGGCGGGACTGAACAGCCAGTTCGCGGATTTTCTCGCAACGTGGGAAGGCAGCGCCGAATTGCGCACGCTGTTTGTGAACCCCGCTTTTCCTGCCGCTGATAAGGTGGCGATCCTGGACAAGCTCAATGTTCAGATGAAGCTCCAAAAAGAGCTGCGCAACCTGATTGCCGTGCTCATCGACAACAATCGCATTGCGCATGTGGCCGAAGTGGCCGCGGAGTGGCGCAGAATTTTGCAGGAGCAGCAGGGCATTCGCCCGGCCGAGATTGTGACGGCGCGGGAGTTGGGCAAGGAAGAACGCGACGCGCTTGCTGCTGAGGTAGCCAAACTGGCCGGCGCCAAGATCGACGCCAGCTTCAAGCTCGACAAGGGAATTCTCGGTGGCACCGTGGTGCGCATCGGGTCGACGGTGTATGACGGCAGCGTGCGTGGGCGCCTCGAACGATTGAGAGAAGCATTAACAGAGGGATGACGTTCGCAAGGTTTCAGGTGTCAGGTTTCAGAAACCCTGGCCTGGCTTTGAACAGAAACACGTTTTTTGAGTAAGTAAGAGTTTTTGGATTTCAGAGATTTTCATGGAGGGGGCAGAGTTTAAGAAGTTTCGGATCGATATCCTGTTCGGTTTGGCAGAGAACTGATCCCTGACACCTGAAACCTGACCCCTGAGGAACGTACATGGCTCAGATCAAAGCAGACGAGATTACACAAATTCTTCGCGAGCAGATCGCGAACTACGACGCGAAGGTCCAGGTGGACGAAGTGGGGACCATCACTTCGCTAGGCGATGGCATTGCTCACCTGTACGGCCTCGACAAGGTGATGGCCGGCGAGCTGCTGAGCTTTCCGCACGACATTGCGGGCCTCGCGCTCTCGCTCGAAGAAGACCAGGTAGGCTGCGTGGTGCTCGGCGATTACACCGAGCTCAAGGAAGGCATGGAGGTCAAGCGCACTGGCAAGATTCTCTCCGTGCCGGTGGGCGAAGCGATGATCGGCCGCGTGGTAAACGCGCTGGGCCAGCCCATCGACGATAAAGGCCCGATTGCCACTACGGAAACGCTGCCCGTGGAGCGCCTGGCTCCCGGCATCATCGACCGCCAGCCCGTGCGCGAGCCGATGGCCACCGGTTTGAAGGCCATCGACGCCATGATTCCGATTGGCCGCGGCCAGCGCGAATTGATCATCGGCGATCGGCAGACCGGCAAGACGGCGGTGCTGCTCGACACCATCATCAACAACGCCAAGAACGACCTGATCTGCATCTACTGCGCCATCGGGCAAAAGCGCTCGTCGATTGCGCAGGTGGTGCAAACGCTGACGGAAGCCGGCGCCATGGGCCACACCATCGTGGTGGCCGCATCGGCGTCAGAGCCGGCGCCGATGCTGTACCTGGCGCCTTACGCGGCGTGCGCCCTGGGCGAGTACTTCCGCGACAACGGCAGGCACGCGCTGGTGATGTACGACGATCTTTCAAAGCACGCCGTGGCTTACCGCGAAATCTCGCTTTTGCTGCGCCGCCCGCCGGGCCGCGAAGCGTACCCGGGCGACGTGTTTTATTTGCACTCGCGTTTGCTGGAGCGCGCAGCCAAGCTCTCGAAGGAGCGGGGCGGCGGCAGCCTGACGGCGCTGCCTGTGATCGAGACGCAGGCTGGCGACGTTTCGGCCTACATTCCGACCAACGTGATTTCGATTACCGACGGGCAGATCTTCCTCGAAACCGACCTGTTCAACTCCGGCGTGCGGCCGGCCGTGAACGTGGGTCTCTCGGTTTCGCGCGTGGGCTTCTCGGCGGCGATCAAGGCAGTGAAGCAGGTGGGCTCGACGTTGAAGCTGGACCTGGCGCAGTACCGCGAACTGGCGGCCTTTGCGCAGTTCGGCTCGGATCTCGATCCACTGACGCAGAAGCAGCTGGCGCGCGGGCAGCGCCTGACGGAATTGCTGAAGCAGCCGCAGTTCCACCCGTTGACCTGGCAGCAGCAGGTGGTGGTGCTGTTCGCGGGAACGCAGGGCTACCTTGACGAATTCCAGGTGGCGGACATTCGCGCCTTCGAGGACGGACTCTATAAGTACTTTGCTGCCGCGCAGGGCGGGCTCATGGAAGAGCTCACCAAGAAGGGCGCTTTGGACGACGATCTCCGCAACAAGCTGCACGCGGCGATGAAGGAATACGCGGCGAATTTCAAGGCGGAGTTGGCGGCGACGAAGGCGTAGCGGGGAAGTGGTCAGTGATCAGTGGTCAGTGGTCAGAAAAGGCCCCGACCATAGAGATTCCTGACTGGAGAAAAGCTGACTGGAGATGTCGAGCCAGTCATAGGTGAGCGCGAAGAAACTGAACACTGATCACTGACCACTGATCACTGGAAAGAGAATGGCAAACGTACTCGATCTCCGACGGCGCATCCGCAGCGTGAAGAACACGCGGCAGATTACCAAGGCCATGAAGATGGTCTCGGCGGCCAAGCTACGCCGCGCGCAGGAGCGTGCGATGGCGGCGCGGCCTTACGCGCGCATGATCACGAGCGTGCTCGAGTCGCTCACGCGCCGCGTCGATCTCTACGACGAGAAGACCGGCAACCTGTGCAGCCCGCTGTTTTTGACCAGGCCCGAAAAGCGGGTGCTCCTGATCGTGGTCAGTGGCGACAAGGGTTTTGCCGGCGCCTTCAACGCCAACATTTTGAAGGTGGCATACCAGTTCATCGCGGGCAATCCCGACAAGGAAATCGACATCGAGGCGGTAGGGCGCAAGGGCCGCGACCAGATGCGACGGCGCTACCCGGTGGCCGAGTACACGGAGCAAACCGGCGAAGACGGCCGGACGCGACAGGTAAGGTCCTCGCGCAAGGGGCCGGTGGAGCTGACGGGTGACCATCCGGGGCTGCTGGCGAAACTCGATATTTCGCGCGTGGAAAAAATGGCGCACAACATCATCGCGCGCTACGTGCACGAAGAGATTGACGCGGCCTACATCGTCTACAACGAATTCAAGTCGGTGATCTCGCAGCGGCTGGTGGTGGAGAAGGTGCTGCCGCTGATCGAGGTGGGCAAGCAGCAGATTGCGGGCGCGGTGGAACAATCCGAAGAAGAGAAGGAACGCGCGGCCGAAGCTGCCCGTTCGGCGGGCATCGAAATCGAGGCTGCCGACAGCAACGAAGCCGAAGAGGAAGCCAAGAAGTTCGGCACCGCCGACGTGGACTACATTTACGAGCAGCCGGCGCACGAGCTCTTCAAGGGCCTGCTGCCGCAGTACATTTTTTCCGTGCTGTTCCACGCCATGACGGAGTCAGTGGCCGCGGAACACGCAGCGCGCATGACGGCGATGGACTCGGCATCGAACAACGCTTCGGACATGATCGACTCGCTCACGCTGGTGATGAACCGCGTGCGCCAGGCGAAGATTACGACGGAGATTATTGAAATTGTGAGCGGAGCGGCGGCTTTGTAGGTTCGTGGAGTCCCACCCTAGCCGCAAAAACAAGGGCGCGGCGAGGGTGGGGCACCCAACTCTGGGTGGGGCCCCCAGCTCTGGGGTGGGGCAGCCAGCTCTGGGGTGGGGCACCCTAATTTGGATTCGTGAAGATTGAGATTTGAAAAGGCAGAACAATGGCAGAAAACATCGGCAAAGTGATTAAGGTCTCCGGCCCGGCCGTGGACGTGCAATTTGAAGAGGCGACGATGCCGCCGATTTACCAGGCGCTGCGCGTCACGAGCGACGGCTTCACCGTCCCCACGCCCATTAATGTAATTCTCGAAGTCCAGCAGCACCTGGGCGAGGGCAGGGTGCGCACGGTGGCCATGGAAGCGACCGACGGCATGGTGCGCGGCATGAAGGCCATTGACCTGGGCGGACCGATTCGCGTGCCAGTTGGAAAAGAAACGCTGGGCCGCGTGATCAACGTGATCGGCGAGCCGGTAGATGAACTGGGGCCGATCGGCGAGAAACAGCGCATGCCCATCCATCGCCCCGCTCCGCTCTTCGACGAGCAGACGACGCACGAGGAGATGTTCGAGACCGGCATCAAGGTGATCGACCTGATCCAGCCGTTTTTGAAGGGCGGCAAGATCGGCCTGTTCGGCGGCGCCGGTGTGGGCAAGACGGTTGTGATTCAGGAATTGATCACGAACGTGGCCACGAAGCACGGCGGCTACTCGGTCTTTGCCGGCGTGGGCGAACGCACCCGCGAGGGCAACGATTTGTGGCTGGAGATGACGGAGTCGGGCGTGATCAAGCCCGGCAAGTGGCAGGAGTCGAAGTGCGCCCTGGTGTACGGCCAGATGACTGAGCCACCGGGAGCGCGCCTGCGCGTGGCTCTCAGCGCGCTGACGGTCGCAGAATATTTCCGCGACGTGGAAGGCTCCGACACGCT
This sequence comes from Occallatibacter sp., assembly GCA_050013775.1. Classification (GTDB taxonomy): domain Bacteria; phylum Acidobacteriota; class Terriglobia; order Terriglobales; family Acidobacteriaceae; genus Telmatobacter. The sequence goes on from JBEKEP010000028.1 coordinate 18,191, forward strand.
GCTGTTTATCGACAACATTTTCCGCTTCACGCAGGCCGGTTCCGAAGTGTCGACGCTGCTGGGCCGCATGCCTTCGGCCGTGGGCTACCAGCCCAACCTGGCGACGGAGATGGGCGAGTTGCAGGAGCGCATTACATCGACGAGCAAGGGCTCGGTGACGTCGGTGCAGGCGGTGTACGTGCCGGCCGACGATTTGACCGATCCCGCGCCGGCGACGACCTTCGCTCACCTGGACGCGACCACGGTATTGAGCCGCCCGTTGAGCGAGCTGGGCATTTATCCGGCCGTCGATCCGCTGGCTTCGACTTCGCGCATTCTCACGGCGCGGGTGGTTGGCGACGAACACTACGATGTGGCGCAGGGCGTGAAGAGAATTCTGCAGCGCTACAAGGATCTGCAGGACATCATCGCGATTCTGGGCATTGACGAACTGTCGGAAGACGACAAGCTGACCGTGGCGCGCGCGCGCAAGGTGCAAAAGTTCCTGTCGCAGCCGTTCCACGTGGCCGAGACGTTTACCGGAATCCCCGGCAAGTACGTCAAGATTGCCGACACGGTGCGCGGTTTCAAGGAGATCATCGAAGGCAAGCACGACGATGTGCCGGAGCAGGCGTTTTACATGAAGGGCGGCATCGAGGAAGTGCTGGAAGCCGCGGAGAAACTGAAGGCGACGGTGTAAGAACAGGGTTCAGGGATCAGGTGTCAGGTGTCAGTTGACTCGGCGGGCACTCAAGCAGCTTTTTTGAAACCTGACACCTGAAACCTGAAACCTGACACCTGACACCTGACACCTGAAACCTGATACCTCTCGAAAGGCATTTATGGCTGAGCCGACAACTGACCAACTTCGCGTGCGGCTGGTGACGCCGGAGCGCACCCTGTTCGAGGCGGATGCCTCGGCAGTGGAACTGCCCGCGAAGAACGGCTATATGGAAGTGCTGTACGGGCACGCGCCGCTGATGGCTGAGCTGGGCGCGGGCGACGTGACAATTCACGAAGGCCCCGGAGGCGAAAAAGGCGAGGGCGGGAACTTGCAGCGCTACAACGTCAGTTGGGGGTTCGTTGAGGTACTGGGCGATCGCGTGACCATCCTCGCCAGCGACGCTCTGAAACCCGAAGAGATCGACGTGCCGCGCGCCGAGCAGCAACTCGAGCGCGGCGAGAAGATGTGGAAGGAAGCCGGCGAAAGCGAAGAGGCGTACGACGAAGCCCTCAGCGTCATCTCCGAAGCTGAAGCCAAGATTTCGTCGGCAAGCGAAACGACCAAGGCGCACTAAAACGGAATCGCTCGACATGCTGCAACGAAGAGGCCCCGCTTAAGAGCGGGGCTTTTTGTTGCTGCGGCTACGAGCGCCGGGTGTTCCGGGGGTCGATTCTGAGCCATGGGAGAGCGCAGTTTTGATGCAACCGCGAGGACACTTGTGCCATTTCGCTGTCCCCCAGCCGATTTCAGTACTCTTGAAGAACAATGCCGTGCCCCAAAGACAATTGGCGAATCAGAGTTGCGATTGAGAGGGACATCCCGGCTCTGCATGCGCTGATCGAGGCTTCAGTTCGCGGACTGCAGGCCGGCGACTATACTCCCGCGCAGATCGAAGGCGCGCTGGGCACCGTTCTCGGGCTGGATACGCAGTTGATTCGCGACCAGACCTATTTTGTGGTGGAGAGTTCTTCGACCGAAGAATCCGGGGAACAGCAACTTGTCGGTTGCGGCGGGTGGTCCAAACGCAGGACCCTCTTCGGTAGCGACCACACCTACCTACGCGAACCGGAGTTACTCGACCCGGCGACTGACGCCGCCAAGGTGCGCGCCATCTTCGTCCATCCCGACTTTGCCCGCCGCGGACTGGGCAGTCTGATCCTTGCCTACGTCGAAGCAGCGGCACAGGCCGCCGGTTTTCACCATTTTGAGTTGGGCTCAACCCTTACCGGCGTTCCGCTGTACCGCCTCAAAGGCTATGTGGAAGTTGAGAGGGTCGCCGTGCCCCTGCATAACGGCGAAGTTGTTCCGGTGGTCCGCATGATCAAAATACCCCAACCTGCGCCATGACGCAGATGCCTTGCATCCATCCCCTCCAGCCCGATAAAGTTTGAGCCGAGGCTTCTCCCGCGCTCGGACTTCTCTTGCGCGGCCTATTTCAAGTCACAACCAGCTTCCTCCGAGGATCGTGCATGTCTAGCTTGCCTACATCCGTTGCCAACCAGGATATTGATTCCACGCTGCGCGAGAACCGCGTTTTTCCGCCGCCGGAGGAGTTCAGCGCCAAGGCCCACATCAAGAGCCTGGAAGAATATGAGTCGCTCTACAAGCAGTCCATCGAGGACCCCGAGGGATTTTGGGCCAACGCGGCGCAGGAACTGCACTGGTTCAAGCCGTGGGACAAGGTTCTGGAGTGGAATCTGCCGTGGGCCAGGTGGTTTGTGGGCGGCAAGCTCAACCTGAGCTACAACTGCGTGGATCGTCATGCGCTCGGCGAGCGCGCCAACAAGACTGCAATCATCTGGGAGGGCGAGCCGGGCGAGATTCGCCGGTTGACCTACGCGGAGTTGCATGCCGAGGTGCAGAAGTTCGCCAACGCGCTCAAGTCATTGGGCATTCAGAAGGGCGATCGGGTGGCGGTGTACATGGGCATGACGCCGGAGCTGGCCATTGCGCTGCTGGCCTGCGCACGCATCGGCGCCGTGCACTCGGTGATCTTCGGCGGATTTGCCGCGAACGCCATTGCGGACCGCGTGGCGGACTCGGGATGCGTGGCCATCCTGACCCAGGACACGAGCTACCGGCGCGGAAACGAAGTGAAACTGAAAGCCACTGTGGACGAGGCCATGTCTGCATGCCCCACGGTGAAGCATGTCGTCGTCTACAAGCGGACGGGCACGCCGGTGAACATGGTGGCTGGCCGCGATCACTGGTGGCACGAGCTGGTGGCAGAGACCGCGGCGGAATGCGCGGCGGAGCCGATGGATTCAGAGGATCCGCTCTACATTTTGTACACGTCGGGATCCACGGGAAAGCCGAAAGGCCTGCTGCACACCACGGGCGGTTACGCGGTGCAGACTTACCTGACCGCGAAGTATGTTTTCGACCTGCGCGACGAGGATATTTACTGGTGCACAGCGGATATCGGATGGGTGACGGGGCATTCGTACGTGGTGTACGGACCGTTGCAGAACGGCGCCACGGTGCTGATGTACGAGGGCGCGCCGAACTTTCCCGACTTTTCGAGATTCTGGAAGATTGTGGACGATCACAAGGTGACGATCTTCTACACCGCGCCGACGGCGATCCGCGCGTTTATCAAGTGGGGCGCGGAGTTTGTGGAGAAATACGATCTCCGATCTCTCAGGCTACTTGGGACTGTGGGGGAACCCATCAATCCCGAGGCGTGGATGTGGTATCGCGAGAAGATCGGCCACAACCGGTGCCCGATTGTGGACACGTGGTGGCAGACGGAGACGGGCGCGATCATGATTGCGCCGATTCCGGGCGCGGTGCCGACGAAGCCGGGCTCGGCGACGCGGCCATTCTTCGGCATTCAGCCGGAGGTGGTGACGAAGCCGGATGCGAACGGACATTTTGAAACGGTTCCGGCGGGCCACGGCGGACTGCTGGTGGTGCGCAGGCCGTGGCCGGCCATGGCGCGCACGATTTACGGCGATCCCGAGCGCTACGAAAAAACTTATTGGTCCGATGTGCCGGGCTGCTACTTCACGGGCGACGGCGCGCGCCAGGATGCCGACGGCTACTTCTGGCTGATGGGCCGCGTGGACGACGTGATCAACGTGAGCGGGCACCGGCTGGGCACGATGGAAGTGGAGTCGGCACTGGTGGCGCACCCGAAGGTGGCCGAGGCCGCGGTGGTGGGACGGCCGGACGATCTGAAGGGGCAGGCGATTGCGGCGTTCGTCACGCTCGAGCACGGCAACGCGCCCAGCGACGCACTGAAGGACGAGTTGCGGAAGTGGGTGACGAAAGAGATTGGCGCGCTGGCGCGGCCCGACGATATTCGCTTTACCGAGGCTCTGCCGAAGACGCGCAGCGGCAAGATCATGCGGCGACTGCTGCGCGACCTGGCCACGCACGGCGAGGTGAGGGGCGACGTTACTACGCTCGAGGATTTCACCGTGATTGCCAAGCTGCGCGAGGCGGAAGAGGGCTAATTATTTCGCTCCTGGTGCGCACGGCTCAGGTGTAGAATTCCCGCACCATGCGAAACCGACTTTGCGCCTCCACTTGGCGCAACAGCGCCTGGGCCCTTCCATTCGCAATTGCGCTGATTGCTGCCATCGCCCCGACCGCCAGCCCCCAGGCCGCGCCTTCGACAACCGAGCCCAATGTCTACCACAGCGAAAAGGGCTTCAGGATAACCTATCCTGCCGGCTGGCAAGTGGCCACGGCAGAGATCCGCACCGCTGCCAGCGAAGCGGCGTCCAAGCTCGTCGACAACGTCGACTTCTCCAAGATCGATGTCTTGATCTACGATCCAACCACCGACCCTACTCGCAATCTGAACGTCGTAGTTTCTCCGGATGTCGTTCCGGTCAACCAGTCTTCTCTCGACGATTACCGGACCGGCGTCACGCAGCAACTCTCAGGCGCAGGTCTCAGTCCCGAGGGTCTCGACGCCAAGCTAGGCAAAGTCGGCAGCTACGATGCCATCATCGCCACATGGACCGCCGAGGTACCCAACATGGGCCGCATGTGGCAAGAGCAGTTCTTAATCCCCGGCGCGGGCCACACTTTCATTGTGACTTGCACCTCGGAGGCCGGGTCTTCCCCCGTGGCCGGGCCCATCTTCGAAAGCGCGATGGCGACCTTCCAAATCGACCAGGAGCCCACCAGGTCCATATCCGAAGTGTGGGAAACGGCTCCGGGCTGGGTTCACAACGCCCTTATCGGCGCCGGCATCGGCGCGCTTCTTGGACTCTTCGGCAGCTTCAAACGCTCCATGTCCAAGCCTGCCACGGCGCCAACCACCGACCCTCCCTCATCACCGCCAACCGCCGACCCTCCATCATCGCCGCCGACCGCCAATCCTCCGTCCTCGCCACCTGCCGGCTAGCGGCTTGCGGCAAGATCGACAGTGACGAGGGGACGCGCCAGTTTGCGTAGCGACGCTGTTCGTCTCCCTATAATGGATAGGGGCGGGTAAGACGCTTCGCGCGCACTCGTCGATCTTATTATTTGGGGAACGCATGGCTGCACTGCTTGAAGCAATCGAAGTAAAGCGCAAGATGGTTTTTGAGTTTGAAGGCACGCCGTATTACTGCCTGGAGGCGGAGGTTTCAACGCCGACGGCCCGCGGCGGCCAGACTCTCGTTCGCCTGAAGATGCGCAACCTGTTGACGCGCGCGGTGTTCGACAAGACCTTCAAAGCTGGCGAGAAGTTCAAGGAGCCGGACCTGGAGCTGGTCGAGTCGTCTTACCTTTACAGCGATGGAGACGGCTCTTATTTCCTTGACCAGCAGAGCTTCGATACGCACACGCTTTCGCCGAGCATGGTGGGCGACGCGCTGGACTTTCTGGTGGAGGGAGCGCTGATTCAGTTGCACAAGTTCAACGGCAATCCCATCGGCTTGCAGATGCCGGCCCAGGTTGAGCTGAAGGTTGCGTACTCCGAGCCCGGAGCGCGCGGCAACACGTCAGGCGACGTGACCAAACTCGCGCGGTTGGAGACGGGACTGGAGATCAAGGTTCCCCTCTACATTCAGGAGGGCGAAAAGGTGCGGGTTTACACCGAAACCAAGGAGTTCGCCGGACGGGCGTGAACGATAACTTTCTGGTGACGGGTCAATTTGAGGAAACCGGCCCTCAGGGGCTAAAGCCCCTCTTATTTTGCTGCGTTTATGGCACGACTGAAGTCGTGCCCTGACACAAGGCAAGGTCTCGAACTGCCGCAAATTCATGTCCCAACGAAACGCCCGAAAATTTCTGTGCTAATTTTGTGCCCGACTCTTCGCCAGGAACGCGGATACGGGTTGACTGCCCGAAACTTCCGCATTGACGGTGACTCGTCCGGCACACCATCGATGATGCTGAAGAGGGGGCGTCAGCGCGACGCGGGATCTGATTTTTGTTCGCCGCCGAGCTTAGCAGTAAGGAGTTGAGTCCACCGATGAATCCAAAAGCCAGAGCGGACGATACCAGCGACCATAACGATTACGCTGACTTCCGTCCAATGCACGACGTGATACGGGTCGCCGCGCCCCAAATCGCGAGCCATAGACAAAAGTTGCATTCCGAGAATCAGCGAGAACATGGCAAGGCAGAGGATCGATCCGTATAGATTTGAGACGAGCTGGGTCGGGCTAAGATTCCGGCGACCGAATAGCTTTGAACGAAACATGGCGAGATTATAGCTCGATTCTTCTGTGAAGTTCTGCGGCCTGGAGGTATTGTCGCCGATCAGGAAGTTTCAACCCATACATGCCGTCGTTCCGCGCCAAGATATTGTGCTAATTTGTGCTTGAGATGTGCCCAAGCTGCCCATCCTGCCCTTTCTGCCTATTGAAAAATCAATAACTTATTTGTTTTCAACTCTGCCTTTTGTCGTGCCCTGACACTTCGTGCTGCTCTTGAAGAGTAATTCCGCAGCCTGTGAAGTCGTGCCCTGATACTTCTTGCTGATCTTGAAAAGTTTTGCCTGCGCGTCTGGAGACGGGCGCTACATTTCAGGCACACCGCGAGTGATGCTTATTTTGGGAATCTCATGAGAGATGGCCCAAATAGATATAAGGAAACCGTTAAGTTGGCGGATTGCTTGCAGTATTACGTAATCCATCGTGCTCATTTTGCCGTCAATCCCCATGTGAGCACTGCGGTCGAAGTCCGTTATCGTTGCCCTTGTTGTGGATATAAGACGCTGGAAGCGCCTGGGGCTCTGCAATTGTGCCCGGTTTGCTGGTGGGAGGATGACGACCAGGAAGACGAGGACGCGTCTGAAGTGCGATTAACGGTGAACGGCCAGTTGAGCTTGAACCAGGCGCGCACCAATTACACGCAATTTGGCGCGGCGCACCCGCGTTTTCTGCCCTACGTTCGCAAGCCGCAGAGCGCGGAAGAGTAACGTGCCCTGGGCGGTCCCCGGGCGCTTCCGAGCCTGCCTTGTGGTTTGACCCCCCCAGCAAAGCCCCGTACCATAAAGAGAGGTAATCCTCAGGCCAAACGGCGCCGAATCGCCTTAGAGGCAGCCGTGGCCGCACGAACTACGGCGCAAGCCCGGAAGGTATATTTTGACTGCCAGCAGCACCCTCGAAAACAACTCCGAAACGGCTGAACCCCAGCACAATCATGACCATGCCGAAGAACAGCATGAGCACGCCCATGGCCCGGTACTGAATCCCGAGTGCACCCGGGAGCTGGTGATCGACGTGCCCGCAGAAGAAGTGTCCCGCACGTGGGCCAAAGTGGCCGCGGGTTATCGCAAATACGCCAAGATTCCCGGATTCCGCGCCGGCAAGGTGCCGGAATCGGTCGTCCGCAAGCGCTTTGGGGCGGAGATCCGCAAGGAAGTGATTGACACGCTGTTGCCGGAGCGGTTCAACAAGGGCGTCAACGAGCTGGGCATTCGTCCCGTGGGGCAGCCGCAGGTGACGGAGCTTTCAGTTGAAGATGGCTCGCCGCTGCACGTGAAGGCGGTGTTCGAGTACATTCCCTCCTTCGCGATCGATGGCTACAAGGACGTGACGGTGGCCAAGCCTTCCGTGGAAGTGACGGAAGAGGAGTTCAAGCACGAGCTCGAGCATTTGCGCGATTCGCGCGCGACGATTGAGCCGGTGGAAGAGGACCGCGCGCTAGTGGACGGGGACTGGGCGCAGATCAGCTACCGGGGCGAGATCCAGAAAGATGCGGCCGAAGCTGAGGGCGCTGCCGAAGCGCAGCCGGTGAGCGGCGAAGACACGCTGGTCGAAGTCGGCGGCAAGGATACGGTGGAGGCTTTTACCGGCGCACTGCGCGGGGCCAAGCCCGGCCAGGAGCTAAAGGTGGAAGTGATTTACCCGGCGGACTACGCGGAAGCGAAGCTGGCCGGCAAGACGGTTGCGTACGAAGTGACGGTAAAGGGCATCAAGAAGCGCACTCTGCCCGAACTGAACGACGAGTTCGCCAAGGAGATCGGGCACTACGAGAACTACGCCGACCTGGAAAAGAGCGTGCGCGATTATCTGGAGCATCGCAAGAAGCGCGGCGTGGAGTCTGAAACCAAGGACCGGCTCTTTGCGGCGCTAAATGAGAAGTTCACGTTTCCGGTTCCGGAGTCGCTGGTGCAGGACCAGATTGATACACGCCTGGAGCGCGGACTGCGCGCGCTGGCGGCGCAGGGCATGGCGGCGGAGCAGATGCGCAAGCTGGATTTCACACGGCTGCGCGCCGCACAGCGTGACAGCGCGGTGGCCGAAGTGAAAGCCAACGTACTTCTGGACCGCATTGCCGGGGAAGAAAACATTACAGTCAGCGATGAGGAAATGGACAAGGAATTGCAGATTGCTGCGATCCAATCGCGCGAGCCGATCGATGCCCTGAAGGTGCGATTGACCAAAGAAGGCGGACTGGCTAGGATCAGGGAACAGTTAAGGCGGGAAAAGACTGCGTCGGTCTTGTACGAACGCCTGCCCTCTTAAGCCAGAACTCCCGGGACTCGATGCGGGAATCGGGGCGAAAACAGCCACTACAAACAGGAAGATGCCAGGAGCAGGAAGCTGGCAACCAGGAGTTAAGAACGCATGGCATTGGTACCCATGGTGGTAGAGCAGACGAGCCGTGGCGAGCGCGCCTACGACATTTATTCCCGTCTGCTGCGCGACAATATTATCTTTCTTGGTACCCCCATCGACGACCAGATAGCCAATCTGATCGTGGCGCAAATGCTGTTTTTGCAGGGTGAGGATCCGGAGAAGGACATTTCGCTGTACATCAATTCTCCGGGCGGATCCATCACCGCGGGCCTGGCAATTTACGACACCATGCAGTTCATCAAGAACAACGTGGTCACGTATTGCATTGGCCAGGCGGCGAGCATGGGCGCGTTTCTGTTGCTGGCCGGAGCCAAGGGAAAGCGGTTTACACTGCCTAATTCGCGGATTTTGATCCATCAGCCGTCGATGGGCGGGTTGAGCGGCCAGGCCACCGACATCGACATTCACGCGCGCGAAATTCTGCGCATTCGCGAGATTACGAACAACTTGATCGCCCGCCACACGGGCCAGCCGCTGGAGCGGATCGAGCGGGACGTGGAGCGGGACTTCATTATGAACGCGGAACAGGCCAAGGAATACGGGATCGTGGACGAAATCATCGACCGGCCGCGCACGTAGCCGCCGCAGGGTAATTGGATTACACTCAACGAAGTGTGGTTTGGGGTACGGTTGGGTAGGGGTTGGGGGGAGCAAACGGCATGAAAACGCGGATGGGACCTGAAGAAGCGCTGCGGTGTTCGTTCTGCCATAAGTCGCAGGACGCCGTAGCCAAGCTGATCTCGTCGCCGAGCGACTACCCTCGCGCCTACATCTGCGATGAGTGCGTAGCCGTCTGCAACTCCATTCTTGAAGACGACCGCAGCGGCGAAGCTCCCGCGACGGCCGCCGGCCATTTACCCAAGCCGACCGAGGTCAAGAGCTTCCTCGACGATTACGTGATCGGCCAGGACCAGACCAAGAAGAAACTCGCGGTGGCCGTCTACAACCATTACAAGCGCATCCAGATGAACAAGGCGCGCTCAAACGAAGTGGAACTGGCGAAGTCGAACATCCTGCTCATCGGCCCCACGGGAAGCGGCAAAACGCTGCTGGCGCACACGCTGGCCAAGATGCTGGATGTGCCGTTTGCGATTGTGGACGCGACCACGCTTACAGAAGCCGGATACGTGGGCGAGGATGTGGAGAACATCATTCTCAAGCTGCTGCAGGCTGCCGACGGCGACGTGACGCGGGCGCAGCAGGGCATCATTTATATCGACGAGATCGACAAGATCGGACGCAAGGACGAGAACCCTTCGATTACGCGCGACGTGAGCGGCGAGGGCGTGCAGCAGGCACTGCTCAAGATTCTTGAAGGCACCGTGGCCAACGTGCCTCCGCAGGGCGGGCGCAAGCACCCGCACCAGGAATTCACGGCTGTGGACACGACCAACATTCTCTTCATCTGCGGCGGCGCATTTGTCGGCCTGGAACGCGTGGTGGGACGCCGCGTAGGCAAGAAGGCGCTTGGCTTCCGCACTGTTGAAGCCGAGGCCGATGATGCTGTCTCGCGGTCGCATCGCGACACCGAATTGCTGCGCCGAACGGAGCCGCAGGACCTGATCAAGTACGGACTGATTCCCGAGTTTGTGGGCCGCCTGCCGGTGATGGGCGTGCTCGACGAACTCGACGAGGCCGCGCTGATCGAGATCCTGACCAAGCCGCGCAACGCCATTCTGAAGCAGTACCAGCGCCTGTTTGAGTACGAAAATGTGCGCCTGCACTTTACGCAGGACGCGGCATGCGCCGTGGCCCGCGAAGCGCTGGCCCGCAAGGTGGGCGCGCGCGGATTGCGCATGATCCTCGAAGAACTGATGCTGGACCTGATGTACCACCTGCCTTCGAACAAGCGCGTGCGCGATCTTGAGATTACGAAGGACATGGTGGAGCGCCGCGACCTGTCACTGTGCCTGCTGGAAAAAGCCGGCTAAGCCCGCACGAATCATTTCCACAAAAGCCCTTTCTGCCGACCGGCGGAGAGGGCTTTTTATGTGCGGCGGCAAGGATCCTGTGGATCTGCGTTGCCGTTACAGTTCGGCAGTGGGCGAGCTTGAAAGGAATCTTCCCTCAGCGGCTAAAGCCCCATTCATTTTTGAGGCCTTTACGGCACGACTGAAGTCGTGCCCTTTCACGGCAGATTCAAACTGACACACTACATACAGTTCTGCCAACTCCCGCACCGGCGTATGATCAAGTCGATGCGCGTGCTCCTCCTGCTTTGTGCTCTTTCGCTTGCGGGTTCGGCGGCCTTCGGCCAAACAGCCGCAACGGCGCCGGCGTTCGACGTTGTCTCCGTCAAGCCAGTCGAGCACATCGTCGGACTGGACTACAACAATCGACTGACGTATTCGTCCAACGGGCTTACGGCCAGGAACATCACGCTAAAGCGCCTCATCGCGGAGGCCTATGGCCTGCAATTGAGCCAGGTGTCAGGGCCGAAGTGGATCGACCAGAACGAATACGACATTGACGCGAGAACGACCGGAGCAGCCACCAGAGAGCAGATGCTCCTGATGCTGCGCAGCCTCCTTGCCGATCGGTTCAATCTGAAGCAGCACAGCGAGCTGCGAGAGATGCGCGTGTACGACTTGATCGTCGGCAAATCGGGCGCCAAAATCCAACCGGTGAGCGACGAAGAAACTGCCACGACCCATGCCGGGTCTCATTTTCGCGGAGACATGCGCAGCTTCGCGGACTTTCTGGCGGTCTTGTTCACCCTGCCGGCGCCAAGCAGTCCAAGCGAGCCGGTTATCGCGGGTGGCCCCCAGATTCCGGTGTTGGACAAAACGGGGCTCACGGGAGTTTTTGACTTCAATGTAGACATGCGTCCTGAGCTGGGTACGGACGGCTTCGCGATGGGGCAGCGTGTCCTGCAGGACCAATTGGGGCTGAGTGTCGAAAGCCGCAAAGAAAATGTAGCCACCCTGGTTGTCGACGATGCAGCAAGGATCCCGACGGAAAACTGAGGGCGGAAGGGGTTATTTGCCTGCACCGGGTTCTCGCGCATGTGACTAAGGTCATGCAGAAACTTGGGCAAGCTCAGGACTTCGGTAATCTCGCGAGCCGCGCGCACTTTTCCTCTCGTTCCCTGAATACCTGCTTGGCTGTACAATCCCTACATGACCTTGCGTCTGGCCTCGCATCCCGAGGGCGGGCGTGGGAGTCTAACACTGAGATGAGCCAATGACCGTGCCCCGCGAAAAAATCGAACCGCGCAAGCTGCCCATGATGCCCATCCGCGACATGGTCATCTTTCCCTACATGATGACCCCGTTCGTGGTGGGCCGGGAGTCGAGCGTGCGCGCCCTCGAAGAGGCGTTGACCGGGGACCGCAAGATTTTTCTCGCCACGCAGCACGACGCCTCGATAGACGAGCCCAAGGCCAAGGACATCTACCAGGTCGGGGCAATTTGCAATATCGTGCAGAGCGTCAAGATGCCCGACGGCAACATCAAGGTGCTCGTGGAAGGCGTGGAGCGCGCGAAATCGCTCGAAGTGACCGACCGCGACGGCTTCTTCGTGGCCACGGTGCGCACCGGCAAAACCCAGTTCGAGATGACGCCGGCGACCGATCAGTTGATGCAGCGCGTGACGACATTGTTTGAAAATTACGTCAAGCTGCAGCAGTCACTGAACTACGAGACCATCATCGCCACCGTGAAGATGGACGAGCCGGCCAAGCTCTCCGACACTATCGCTGCAAATTTGCAGGTGGGCATTGAGGAGAAGCAGGAGCTGCTCGCGATCTTCGACCCAGCAGCGCGGCTGGCGCGCCTAGCCGACGTGCTCGATGTGGAGATTGAGAAGCTGGATATCGACCGCAACATTCAGTCGCGCGTGAAGCGCCAGATGGAACGAGCGCAAAAAGAGTATTACCTCAACGAAAAGATCAAGGCCATCCAAAAGGAACTGGGCCGCGGCGAGAAGAGCGAGTACGACGAGCTGCGCAAGAAGATTGAAGCCGCAGGCATGCCCAAGGATGTTCTGGACAAGTGCATCCAGGAGCTGAAGAAGCTGGAAGCCATGCCGCCCATGTCGGCCGAGTCGACGGTGAGCCGTAACTACATCGACTGGCTGCTGGCGGTGCCGTGGAAGAAGCGTTCGAAGGAGACGCGGTCGATCGACTTCGCGGAAAAGGTTTTGAACACCGACCACTACGGCCTGGAAAAGATCAAGGAGAGGATCCTTGAGTTTCTGGCCGTGCGGCAGTTGGTGAAGAATCCGAAGGGATCGATCCTGTGTTTTGTCGGGCCGCCGGGCGTGGGCAAAACTTCGCTGGGCATGTCGATCGCCAAGGCTACGGGGCGCAAGTTCGTGCGCCTGTCACTGGGCGGTGTGAGGGACGAGGCGGAGATTCGCGGGCACAGACGGACTTACATCGGCGCCATGCCCGGCCAGATCATCCAGCACATGAAGCGCGCGGGGACGAAGAATCCGGTGTTCCTGCTGGATGAGGTGGACAAGATTTCGTCGGACTTCCGCGGCGACCCGGCATCGGCGCTGCTGGAAGTACTGGACCCCGAGCAGAACGTGACCTTCCAGGATCACTACCTCGACGTGGACTACGATCTGTCGCAGGTGCTGTTCGTGGCCACGGCCAACGTAATGCACACCATTCCGGCGGCGTTGCAGGACCGCATGGAGGTTCTCCGCCTGCAGGGCTACACGGAGCAGGAAAAGCTGGAAATCGCGCGCCAGTACCTGGTGAAGAAGCAGCGCGGACAGACCGGCCTGAGCGAGAAGAACGTAGTCTTCAAGGACGACGCGATTCTGGAGATCATCCGCTACTACACGCGCGAAGCCGGAGTGCGCAACCTGGAGCGCGAACTGGGCAACGTATGCCGCAAGGTGGCGCGCAAAGTGGTGAAGGCAGGAGCCAAGCACAGGGAAGAGATCAGTGCGGCGAACATTGCCGATTTTCTGGGCGTGGCCAAGTTCCGCGACTCCGAGGTGCACGAGAAGAGCGAAGTTGGACTGGTGACGGGCCTGGCCTGGACCGAAGTGGGCGGCAGCATTTTAACCACGGAAGTGCAAGTGCTCGACGGCAAGGGCAAGCTCACCATCACCGGCCAACTGGGCGACGTGATGCAGGAGTCGGCGCAGGCGGCGCTGGCCTACATTCGCAGCAAGGCGCATGCGCTGGGCCTTTCGCGCGAGTTCTACCGTAACATGGATATTCATCTGCACGTGCCCGAGGGCGCGATTCCCAAGGACGGTCCTTCGGCAGGCATCACGATGGCCACGGCGCTGGCGAGCGCACTGGCAAAGATTCCCGTGCGGCGGGACATTGCGATGACCGGCGAGATTACGCTGCGCGGCAAGGTGCTGCCGATCGGCGGGCTGAAGGAAAAACTGTTGGCGGCACTGCGCGCCGGAATTTTTGAGACCATTCTGCCTCGGGCCAACGAGAAGGATCTCTCGGAGCTGCCGGACAACATCAAGAACTCAATGAAACTTCGCTTTGTGGATACGATGGACGAAGTGTTGGCGCTGGCGCTGGAGCG
>JBEKEP010000029.1:0-32268 GCA_050013775.1 Occallatibacter sp.
GCCTCGCGTCTCGTCCTCCTTGCTCCCCTTCTCATCGTGTGGCTGCTCGTAAACGCACACGTCATTAGTCCGAGCTGGCTCGTCATACGCCCTTTGCCAGACAACCCGGCCATCCAACTGCTCGGGCTTGCGTTGACCGTTCTCGGTTGTCTTTTCGCCGTATGGGCGCGCGTCACGCTCGGCTCCAATTGGAGCGGCCTGCCCACAGTAAGGCGCGAGCACGAACTCATCACCAGGGGACCCTACGCCCTGGCCCGCCACCCCATCTACACCGGCATCCTGCTCGCGCTGGCGGGCAGTGCGATTGCCAACGGCGCGAGCGGCTGGATGATGGCCTGGCTCCTGGTTTTTGTCTCCTATGCGGTCAAGATCCGGCAGGAAGAAAAACTGATGATGGAGACCTTCCCGCAGGATTACCCGGCCTACCGCCGCCGCGTGAAGGCGCTGATCCCGGGCGTGTTTTAGGTCCGATGCTGATAGCGCGAGATCGAGGTCGCCATCCCGCCACATGGAAGAAGCTGCCTCACTGACTTGCCGGCGCGCCCATGCTTGCGCCCGCGCGCGCCCATCTGCAAAACTGCTCATTGACCATGGTCCTACACTTCCTCATTCAAGGCCGCGTGCAGGGTGTTGGCTTCCGCTGGTTCGTGCACCGCGAGGCCAGCGAACTCGACCTTCGTGGCTGGGTGCGCAACACCGAAGAGGGTGACGTGGAAGTTGTCGCCGCCGGCGAGCCCGCCGATCTCGACGAACTTCGTTCCAGTTTGAAGCGCGGCCCACGCGGCAGCCGCGTCGATCGCTTCGTCGAGCACATACTCAACGACAGCGAAGCCCAAAACCTCGACTCGTTCCGCATCGACGGCGCGTGGTGAGAAGCAGGTTTCAGGTGTCAGGTGTCAGGCCCGTGCCTCTGCGGCGAATCAGAAACTCCAATTCATGCCGGGCGGGCATGTGTCGCAATGCATTAAACTTAAACCTGACACCTGAAACCTGTAACCTAGAACTCTGGAGCGAAGCACTGCCATGCCGGAAGAAAGAAAGCCCGTAGACGTAGAGAACCTGAAGAAACTGGTCCGCACCGTACCTGATTTCCCCAAACCGGGAATTCTTTTTTACGACATCACCACGCTCTTGAAAGACAAGACCGGCTTCGCGCAGCTCATTGACGCGCTGGCCGCGCATTACATCGAGCGCAAGGTCGACCTGGTGCTTGGCATTGAGGCCCGTGGCTTCATCTTCGGCCCCGCGCTGGCCTACCGTCTGAACGCCGGCTTTGTTCCCGTCCGCAAGCCCAGAAAACTGCCCGCCCCGGTCGCCCGTGTCACCTACGACCTGGAATACGGCACCGATACGCTTGAAATTCACATGGACGCAATTGCGCCAGGCCAGAACATCGTGCTGGTCGACGACCTGCTGGCTACCGGCGGCACCATGGAAGCCACCGTGAAGCTCGTGAAGCAATTGGGCGGCGTGATTACCGGGCTGGGATTTGCCATCGAGCTCGACTTCCTGAAGGGCCGCGAGCGCTTCAAGGAATACGACGTCTTCAGCCTGCTGCACTACGACGAATAGCAACTCAGATCGCCGCAATCGCGGCCTGCTCTGTCCCCGCCCGGCTAGACCTCTTCTTCCTTCAATTCTTCCGGAGGCTCTAACGAGGGAACGCCCGCCGCGGATTCCTGCTGAATCAGCAACGCGTCGGCAAAGCGATAACCGACGTAGACATCGGTCAGCAGATACAGCGGTTGCGAAGGGTCGTCCTCGATCTTCTTGCGCAACTGGCGCACGAAGGTGCGCAGATACTCCACTTCCTCGCGGCACTCCGCGCCCCACACGGCCGTGAGCAGCTTGGCATAGGTCACGACGCGCCCCGACCGGCTCATCAGGCAATAAAGAATGTCGAACTCCTTGCGCGTCAACTTCACCGGTGCCCCGCGCTTGGTCACGCGCCGCTTCACCGGCTCCAGCCGAATTTCTCCAATCTCAATAGGCGCGTCCTCCGGCCGTGCCGGGGCTCTTACGCGCCGCACTGCGCTGCGAATCCGCGCGATCAGCTCCCGCGTGCTGAACGGCTTGGTCACATAATCGTCGGCGCCCAAATCCAGCGCCTCCACCTTGTCCTCTTCCTCGTCGCGCACCGTAAGCATCAGCACAGGCAGGCGTGGCGCGAAAGTGCGGATGCGGCGCAGCGTCTCGATGCCGCCGATGCCCGGCATGTTGATGTCCAGCAGAACGGCATCGTAAGTCGTACTGCGCAGCACCTGCAGCGCCTCCTCGCCGCGGGAGGCTTCGGCCACCTGGAAGCCCAGCTCCATGAGCGGAGGCCGCAATGCCCGGCGGATCGCCGACTCGTCGTCTACCACCAGAATGCGGATCGCTGGCTGCATCATCCCGAACTCTCCTTCTCCATCGTCAGAGGAATCGCTGCAAAGAACGTGGTGCCTTCCTGCTCGTCGCTGGTCACCCACACGTAGCCGCCGTGGATCTGCGCAGCGCGTCTGGCCACCGAAAGTCCAATCCCCGTTCCCGCCGCACGGTTGGCATAGCCCGAGGAACGGTAGTACCGGTCAAAGATGCGTTCGCGGTCGGCCATGGGGATTACCGGCCCGAAACTGTGCACGGAAAAGATCGCCTCAGCCCCGGCGGCAAGCACCCGGATGGTGATGACGGTGCCGAAATTCGAGTATTTGCACGCGTTGTCAATGTACTGGGTCAGCAGCATCACCATCAACTGCCGGTCGCAGCTCAGCATCAGGTCCTCATCCTCGATCTCCATGACAACCTTCATGCTGGCCACCCGCTCTTTGAGGCTCGTCACTACCTCCTCCACTAGCGTGCCGGCATTCACGCACTCCACGTGAATCGAAACTTCGCCCGCATCCAGTCGCGCCGTGGTCAGAAGACGTGTGGTCAAGTCGCCCAACAAGCTCGTCTGCTCGTCTATCAATGACACCAACTCCGACTGCCCCGGCGAAAGATGGCCCATCTCATTCAAGCCGGTTGACGCCGCGCGAATGGCTGTCAGCGGAGTTTTGTAGGCGTGCGCCAGGCTGTCGAGCACCGTGGAGCGCAGCTGTTCGGTGCGCCGCTCGGTCTCAATCCGGCTCTCGTTGGCAAAAGCGCGATAGCGGTCGAAGGTGATGGCAATCAGTGAAGCAATTGCGTTGTTGATCAACGGGCTGGTGTCGCCGCGTACCACCAGGCTGCCGATGGGCACCGCTCCCAGGCGCACCACGCGCCGTCCAATTCCGCTCACCGCGTCGTCGTCCGAGGTTTCGAAATAGTAGACGTTCTGCGCCATCTCCTGGGGATCGATGTTCCAGTAGCCCGCCTGGTATACATCGTGCAAATCGGCGTCAAAGACCGCGACCGCTTCGAGGTCGAAGATGTCGTGCACCAGCTCGGCCAGTTGCGGTCCGGGCTCCAGGTAGAGATTCATTTGCAGAGTGCGCCGCGTGAATTCGTAGAGATCCTCCATCTGCCCGCCCCGCGACTCCGCCTCGCGCGCATGCGCAGTGATGCGCGAGGAAAGCCGGCTCACGGTGAGGGCCACCAGCACAAACACCACCAGCGTGATGGTGCTTGCCGGATTGGCGGCCAGGGACAGCTCCGGCTGCCTCGCTGAAAAATAGCTTTGCGCCACTACTGCCGTCAGCGAAACAATCGCCGCTTGCCAAAATCCGCATAGCAACGCCGTGGGAACCACGATGAGCAAATACAGCAGCGTCGCCACGGGAAGCAGCCAGCTGGACCAATGCGCCAGTGCGGCCATCAGGACCACGCTCAAACCGCCCAGAGCGGATTCAAGCGCGAACAGGAGGACGCGTGTGCCCGAACCGCGCGAGCGCCATGGCCCGAAAACCGAACGCATCTGGTAACTCTGACTCAACCCGACACTCACCTTCTGCTCTCGCTTGCGCTGCATACACCCGTAGTGCCGATCTGAAAGGTCAGGCAGCCTGCATTCCAACCATCCAATCTGTGGAAATCGCTGCGGCTGCAACGCGGAATTCTTCTCTGGTTCGAGCGCTTGAGCAGGAGAAATAAAAGTTTAGCAGGTTCTTTAGGCCTTTTTCATGCTGCGCGCCGGCTCATCCGCCATGTTTCGGAATGCGCTGCAAAGCCTTGCACGAGCACGGAGATAGCGTCGCTTTCGTTCGATTCCAGAGAAATCTTTTTAGGTTCTTCATAATTTCTTTATGCTTTGTTTGCATTACTGGTGCTAGACAGTTTCGACCTTATCACGACTTCAACGAACACCAGCAGATTGCCGGCATCGTCCCGGCAGTCTCAGCCGCAACTGTGTGTGTACTTCCTTGCAATCTCTAACGGCCCTTACATAGGGCCTGAGCGGGCGTGTGTTGATGCGCCTGAACGATCTCACTGTGTCTCGCGTACGTCACAACTATTTTCCGGAGGACTCGTGCCAATGCATTCCAACACCACGGTTAATCTTCGATCAATCGCACTTCGATCCATTGCTGGAGCCGCGATTACTGGAGCAGCGTTGACATTCGCGCTCACGGCTAGCGCACAAACACCCACCACCACGCCCGAAGCTTCGTCGCCCGCGCCAACACCTGCGCCGGCCGCTCAAGCTCCCGCAGCAGCACCCGCGGCTACGCCTGCGCCAGCGCCGCTGAAATTCCCGTGGAAGGTTGGCCCCATGGCTGTGACGGCCTTCGTTGATGGCTATTACAGCTACAACGGCAACACGCCCACCACCTCGGCCAACAATCAGACTAACGACCTATACAACTTCAACGACAAAACCGACACGGTTGATTTGAGTGCCGTGAAGCTCACATTGAATCATGATCCCGCACCCTTCGGCGCTCACTTCGATTTTATGTACGGCCGTACCAACGAGTTGGTGACCGCCGGGCTGCAAGGCGACTACATCGAACAGGCGTTTTTGAGCCTGAAGCCGGCCAAGGCCAAAGGATTTGAAGCAGACTTCGGAAGATTCGTGACTTCGGCAGGCGCTGAAGTCATCGAGGCCAAGGACAACTGGAACTACTCGCGCTCCCTGCTCTTCTCGTGGGCAATTCCCTACACAAACTTCGGCCTTCGCACTTCCCTGCCCGTGTCAAAAACCGAAACCATCGGCGTCCAGGTCGTGGACGGATGGAACGTAATAACGAAGAACAACGGATGGGCAACCGTGGGGTTGACCAGCGCCTATGTGAAAACCAAGTACACGTGGAACGTCAACGTCTACACCGGTCCTGAAAATGCATTGCCTGGTCACGGCTATCGCAACCTGGTCGACACCACGGTGCTCCTCACTCCGAATGCAAAATTCAACGCTTACATCAACTACGACTGGGGCCAGAACCGCGACGCCGTGGTCGGTACCGCGCCATACACCAGCGGAGACCACAAAATCAACGATTGGCAAGGCATCGCCTTCGCAGCTCATGAACAGTTCAAGCAGGTGGCCTTAGCCGGCCGCTATGAATACTTCACCGATCCCCAAGGATTCGAGACTGGCACCGCTCAACACCTGAACGAATTCACGGGAACATTTGAGTACAAAGTTCCCAAGATTTCGCAGACTCTCATCTCACGAGCGGAATTCCGCCATGACCAGTCCGACGTGCCCTTTTTCCATCAAAACGCTCATGGCATGGTCGACGGCCAATCGACCGTGACCGCAGGATTGATTCTCGTCCTTGGGCCACACCAGTAACGCAACAATCGCCTTAAACCAAGTTCTTCGTTCTTTATTTCGTCTTCATGAGCTGAACTTTACACTCAGCTCACCGCAGATCAGCCGGGACCGGCCAGCCCCGCAAGTGGCCGGGTCGGCGTGAATCGACGCCGCATCTCGGTTCGGCGTACGCGGTAGAGGACGAGCCGCAATAAGTTGTTTTCGCAATTTCCCGGGGGTGATCCTCCGGGAACCGCCAGACGAATTTCAAACCTCAGGAGAATGTTCATGGCAGAAACGAAAGCACCTCAGATGCAGGCCACGCTCGGCCTCACTGGTTTAACCAGTAACGCGATGGCGCTCATCGCTCCCGGCGCCTTCCTGTGGCTCACCTTCTATCTTCAGGCCTCCACGGGCGTTGCCGGTCAGCCTTCCACGGCCCCCTCCATGTGGATCGGTATCTTCGCCGCTCTGCTGCTTTGCCTGGCAACCGCTGTTTCCTATGCCGAAATCTCCAAGCTCTATCCCGGCACAGGTTCCAGCTATTACTACGCCGAGCAGGCCATGCTCTCCAAGGACGCTGGCTTCAAGTACGCCCGCATCTCCAAGTTCATCGTCGGCTGGGGCTCGCACCTCTACTACTGGGTCTATCCCGGCGTGATGGTGGCAGTCACCGGCATCTTCGTGGGCTACGTAGTCGGCTTCCTCTACCCCAGCTTCCTCAGCGGCTCCAACCCCGGACCTGTCTTCATGGGCTTGGTTGCCGTCGTGTTCTCGTTCTTCGTCGCATGGATCGCGGCTAAGGGCGCTGGCGCTTCCACGGCCGTCAACCTCGCCATCAACGTCGTACAGATTTCCGCGCTCATCGTCTTCAGTGTTCTGGCGCTCGGCTATCGCGCCAACCACCCGACCGGCACACCGGCCTTCCAGTACGACGGCCAGAGCCAGAAGACGTTTACCTACCAGTTCGCCACCAACCCCAAAGACAGCTCCATCATGCGTGACGCGAACGGCGACCCGCTTCCTCTGCTCGATAGCGCAGGAAAGCCAGTCACGTTCACGATCGACTACCCGACCACTGATTCCACCGGCAATTTCCTCTCCCATCCCAACGCCGCTTCCGTCGTTGGCATCCACAAGTTCAGTTGGATGTTCATCCAGGCAACGGTCGCCATTCTTATTTTGGTCGGCTTCGAATCGGTCACCTCGATGGGAGGCGAGGCTAAGAATCCTACCAAACACATACCGATCGCCGTCATTGCGTCGCTGCTCATTCAGGGATTGTTCTGCTACCTCTTTGAGTACTTCTGCGCCAACTACTTCCTCAACTCCGGCTATACCATGCAGAGCGCGGTCAGTTCCGCTGCGCCCATCGGCGACATGATGATCATCGTGGGAGATCAATTGCTCGGCCAGGGTCACGGCAAGTACTTCATGCTTGCCGAAGCGTTGACAGTGTTCCTGGCGCTCATCGGCACCACGCTGGCCTGCATGAATACCGGCGCCCGCGTGACTTACGCCATGGGCAAGGACGACGAAGTTCCCGAGCACTTCGGCATGCTTCACGCCGAGTCTCTCTCGCCGCGGCGCGCCATCTGGACGCTGGCCGTCATCTCCGCGGTCATCGGCGTCATCGCTGTCTCGCTGGCCTTCGGCGATGCCAGCGCTCCAACGGACGCATCCATCGCAGCCCTCCCGCACAATATCTTCTCCAGCTTCGGCTATACCACGCACGACAAGATGGCCGCGCTGCCCAATTCCCTGCTCGCAATCACGCTCACTTCCAACTTCGGCACCTTTATCCTCTACGCACTTAGTTGTTTTCTGTGCATGGTGGCCTACACCGGGCGTCCGGACTTCAGCTTGCTCAAGCATTGGCTGATTCCTGGCTTCGGTCTACTTGCGAACCTCGTCTGCATGGCCTTTTACGTGGCGGGACCGTTCTTTAACCTCGGCACTAAGATGGAACCATTAACCGCTCTTGGCATCTCCGCTGTCTGGGGCCTCTACGGAGGGATTTACTTCATCAAATCCTCTAAAGCGAAAGGCAAGGGGGCACTGTTGACCGCGAAACAGCAAGTTTCGTAGTCCGAACGCAAACTCAGATTCAGGTCCTGGGTGGATCTCCTCTCCGGCTGCAATCTGCGCCGCCGGAGAGGGGCGCCACCCAATTGACGTTTTCAAGCTAGGCTCTTCACTCCCCTGAACGAAAGCATCCCGTCAAGCTGGATCGCGGGATGCCGCATACGGCGGCGCACATGTTAGATGTACAGTTCGGCCAGGCAAGCGACTTTGGCAAAGTCCGCAAAAATAATGAGGACGCCATGGGGTCGTTTATCCCTGCATCGCGCCAGCAGGCGCGCTCTCACGGATATCTTTTTGTAGTTGCCGACGGAGTCGGTGGCATGGATCTTGGCGAAGTCGCCTCATCAACGGCGGTCTCCGTGGTCGCCGACGAGTTCGGCAAAGCGCAACCCGGATCCATGCTCATCAGTCTTCTGCCGCGGCTCATCCAGCGCGCCAATGTGGCCGTGCATGATCGCACGCTCAATTCGAACCACAATGGCCACAAAATGGCCACCACGATCGTGGCCTGTGCCCTGCGCTACGACCAGGCCGTGGTGTCGCACGTCGGCGATTCACGGTGCTATCTCGTGCGCAACGGTCAGGCGCGGCAGATCACCCAGGATCACACCCTGGTCAACGAACAGCGCAAGATGGGATTGATCTCCACCGATGAGATCGCGTCGTCCGATTCGCGTCACGTGCTCATTCGCTCCGTGGGGCCCGAGATGTTCGTCTCGCCCGACACCACGGCCGTCACTCTGCAGCCGGGCGATGTGCTCATTCTTTCGACCGACGGACTCCACGACGAAATGCGCGAACCAGAGATTGTATCCATCGCTTCGCAGAAAAAGGATGCCGCGCAGATCGCGCGCGAGCTCGTGGCCCGCGCGGTAGAAATCGACGGCGGCGACAACACCACCGCGCAGGTCATTCGCGTCCGCTCGGTGGAGCAGGTAGGCATGTATCGCGGCCGTCCTTACCGGCTGCCGATTTGAGCCGGTACAAAGGAAGCTCGACCTGCCTGCCGGCTTATGAAATCCTTAGTCTTCCCCAACTCCTTCCCAGTACAGTAGAGAAAGTTACCCCGATGGAGCCCGAAGCGCGATGAGTTTTTACGATGCCCTGGAGCCCGGCGCACAACTCGATTCTTACCGCATCGATGCGGTAGTTGCGCGCAGCGGCATGGCCACCATTTATCGCGCCACCGACCTGCGCGACAACCGCACCGTGGCCCTGAAGATTCCCCATCCCGACATGGAGGCCGATCCGTTATTTTCCGATCGCTTCAAACGCGAGGCTGGCATCGGCGAACGTCTCGACCACCCCAATGTCATGCATGTCTTCGGCAGTGAAAAGCGTTCCCGCATCTACATGGTCATGGAGTGGTGCGATGGCCGTCTACTTCGCCGCATCCTCGACGACGGCCGCATCTCTTGTGACCGCGCCGTCCATATCGCCGAGGGCGTGCTCAAGGCTCTGGCTTACATCCACGCCAACGGCGTGGTGCATCGCGACCTGAAGCCGGAAAACATCCTGGTCGACGAAAACGACAACATCAAGCTCATCGACTTCGGCATCGCCGGCGATACATCCGCGCGCCGGCTCACCTACGCCAACTTCACCACTGCACTGGGCACGCCGGATTACATTTCACCCGAACAGGTAAAGGGCAAGCGCGGAGACGGGCGCAGCGACATCTATTCCATGGGCGTAATTCTCTACGAGATGCTTACCGGGAAACTGCCCTTCCATGGTCCCACGCCGCTGGCCGCCATGAACGACCGCCTGTTGAATCATCCGACGCCGCCGAGCGTTGCTGACCCCTCAGTCTCTCCGCAAATGCAGGAGATCATCTACCGCGCCCTGGAGCGAGATCCCAAAAACCGCTACCCTCGGGCGGAAGAGTTTCTTCACGACCTGGAGCACCCGGAAGCCGTCGGCGTCGAAGACCGCGACGAAATTCGCGACTGGCAGAAACGCAAATCCCACATCGCCCGCAAAATCCTCTATTACGGCGGTTTGGCTTTAATCCCCGTCGCTATTTTGCTGATTATGGTGCTCATCGCGCGCCACCACTAGGAAAAAACAGCGGAGGAAGCTGTGCTGGCCGGGTATTCAAATTGGCCGGCAGCCTTCAAGCCGGTCTCTTCACTTCCACTTCAATCTCTTCGGTCAGCGCCTCTGCGGCGTCGATGCAGTCTTTGCGGCTCACGTCGCGATGCGTCACCACACGGATGGCATCCGGCCCGAACGCTCCAGCCAGCACCCCGCGCGCCTTCAGCCGCACCGCAAGATCGGCCGCGCCCTTCCCCGCCTGCAAGCGAAAAACGACGATGTTGGTTTCTACCGACGCGAGATCGATCGCCACGCCCTCCGTGTGCGCCAGCGCCTCGGCCAGCAGCCGGGCGTTGGCATGATCCTCGTGCAGATGCTTCGGCCCGTCTTCGAGCGCAATCAGCCCCGCCGCGGCCAGCACACCCGCCTGCCGCATTCCGCCACCCAGCGCCTTGCGCAGACTCCGCGCCTTCGAAATCCGTTCCGCCGAACTCACGAGCATCGATCCCACCGGCGCGCCCAGCCCCTTCGACAGGCAGAACATTATCGTGTCGAAGCCGCGGCTGAGTGTCTTTACATCCACTCCCAGCGCCACGGCTGCATTGAAGATACGTGCTCCGTCCAGATGCAGCGGGAGTTTGCGATCTTTTGCCCCAGCAACAATCTCATCCAAAACCGGAAGGCCGTACACCCGACCACCTGCCAGGTTCGCCGTGTTCTCAATTTCAATCAGCCCGGTCTGCGCGCGGGACGGCCCGACGGGAGCGATGACGGCCTCAATGTGTTTCCAGGTGAGGATTCCGCCTTCCGTGGGCACGGCGCGGATCAAGCAACCAGAAAAGACCGCTGTCGTCGCCATCTCAAAGTCGAGAATGTGCGCGCGCGACTCGGCAATCACCTCTTGTCCCGGCTGCGTCAGCAGGCGAATGGCAATCTGGTTGCCCATGGTGCCGGAGGGCACAAATAGCGCCGCCTCGCGACCAAACACTTCGGCCGCGCGCCGCTCCAGCAGGTTGACGGTCGGATCCTCGCCGTACACATCATCGCCAACTTCCGCAGCCGCCATGGCCGCGCGCATCTCCGGCGTAGGCCGCGTTACCGTATCCGAACGAAGATCAATGATTGCGGACAATGTCGTTCACCTCTCTTGAACACGGGACTTCGGGACGAGGGAACTACAGACTCGGTCCTACGCATTCGCGAGAACAGTCTCTGCCCCTGGTCTCTGCCCCTACGGTATCTGCCCCATCGGCAGTTCCATCACCGCCGTGCGCTTGCCATCCTTCTCGGCATACGCCCACAGCCCGTGGAAGTTGGCGCGGATGCCCGGCTGCGTCTTCAAGAACGCGCTCAGTACTGCCGTTGCCTCGGTGCGCAGCGCGGCCGGGTCCGTCACGCCTGTCGACTGATACACCACGCCCAGATCGGCCTCGCGCAGTGAGGGATCGAAGCCCACAGCCTCGATCTTCCAGGTACGATCGCCGTCGGGCAGCGAAAGCGGAAACGCGCTCTGCGGCGAAGGCATGATCAGTGCCTGTTCCTGGCGCAGCTTTTCAAGATTGGGCGAAGTAAGAAAATCAACCGGAAGCAAAAGAAAACGGGCCGCATCGTAGCTGTACCACGCGCTCCAGGGGTCGACCTTCGCGAGCGATCGCCCGCGGACCCAGTACCACACGCCGTCGTGTCCGTCGAAAACGCCGCTCCGAATCGTCAATCCTGCCAGCTTCCACTCCTTCGCCGCACCGTCCCACGCCAGGATCAGTCCTATCTGCCCCGCCAGCGGCGCTCCGGCAGCATCGGCCAGCACCACGGCGTAGCGCCCCGGAGGCAGCGCACTCATGTTGATGGTCACGGTCAGCGATCCCGCGGCATTCGAGCAGAAGAACTGCGTATCCATGGGCGCTGTCTGCTCGCTCGCATCCAGCAGGTAGAGATTCCGCAACTCGAAGCGGCCGCCTTTCAGCAGTGGCACCCCTTGCTCCACAGCAGCGCGGATTCCGTCCCACTGCGACGCTTCCTGCGGCAGCAGCACGGCCTGCAATGTGGACTCATCCTGGGCCATCACGGCATTTGCCAACTTGGTGACGATCGCCGACAGCGCATCCCGATCCAGCGAACCCAGTTCGGGCTCAGGGGTACAACTTGCCGCCCGGCTCGTCCAGGGCGCTGACAGCAACGCCAACGCCATCAAAACCGTCCACCGCAAGCGCATCTCCGTCTTCATCCGTTTTGCCCCGAAAATCTCTTTTCTTGACGGCCTATGAGCGTCCACCAGCCACTGCTAGTCTAGTACAGTGAGCGGCAATCGATCGCGGCGGCTCTAAGCGCCGCGCCCTGCATTCTGCTGGAATTCAATGCGAGCCATGGTTCACCCCTCCTCGGAAACTTCGCGCCACGCCCCCGCAGGTCTGCGTGCCGGCGCCACTGCGCTCATTACCGTAGCTGCGCTCTTTCTCGCTGCGCAGTTTTTCTTGGACGTTCCACTGGCCGCGCAGTCAACGCCCGCGCAGTCGCCATCAACTCCGGCCCCCGCGCATGCGACCGCGCATCCGCATAAGAAGCCCGTGGCCGCAAAACCCGTGGTCCAGCCGGTTCCCGTCCCTGTGCCCGCTGCGCCGCAAATTCCCAACTGGCCCGCCAACAACAAACCTGCCGCGGCGTCTGTGGTCTGGGACAGCCACGGCCTGTTCATCCAAGCCTCCAACTCCAGCCTGGACCAGATTCTGAGGGACATTTCTCTCAAGACTGGCGCCAAGATAGAGGGTATGGGCGCGGACGAACGCATTTTTGGCAACTACGGACCCGGCCCTGCCCGCGATGTACTCGCAGAGCTTCTTGACGGCTCCGGTTACAACATTCTTTTGCTTGGCGATCTGGGCCAGGGTACGCCGCGAAAGATCGTGTTGAGCGGCCGACCAACCGGCCCGGCGCCCGCCTCAGGCACTGCCAGCCCCGGCGCAACCAACGACAACGATGCGGAAAACGACCAGGAAGTCGAGCAGCCCGATGCGAATCCGCCGGCGCCGCCGCCCATGCCCCAGCCCGTCGTAAATAATGCCCCTGGCGTGCCGGTGCGCACGCCGCAGCAAATGCTGGAGCAGCGCCAGTTGCAGGTTCTGCAGCAGCAACAGAACAGCCCGCAAAATCCACAAAATTGAAATAAGAGGTTCGCTTTCAGCAGCTGACGGCTGAAAGCTGACAGCTGATAGCTGCCTTTACGAGGTCCGCGCCACCTGGGGCTGGGGCTGGGTCTTCAGGGCCGTCGGTCGGCGTGGTGCGCGCATCAGCGCGAATCCTACGCGCAGAATCGCGTAAGCGGCCAGAATGCCAAATGCCAACGCGCCCAATGTCGCCAATATCAACATGAACAAATCCAACAAGTTTGCCATGGCTAGCCGCTTCTCCCGTAATGTTCGCTTACGGCCGCAACGTGCGCGTCCCGCCGCCTTTCTTCGAATTCCGGTTCACCGCGTTTGCCGGCAAGCCTGGTAGGCGTCCACCCGATTGTCGCAGATTATCCGCTGCGTTGCCGTCTCTACTGTTGCCAAATAGAATACCTCTAGTGCCTTTGGTACTTTGCGTCGCAAATCACTCGGAACCCGCCATTAACGTTTAGCCCAAACATGCCCATTACCCACATCTCGGTGCGGGGAGCGCGCCAGCACAACCTGCGCGACATCAACGTGCGTATTCCCCGCAACGCGCTCACCGTGGTCACCGGTCTCTCCGGCTCCGGCAAAAGCTCGCTCGCCTTTGACACCATCTACGCCGAGGGCCAGCGCCGCTATGTTGAGACGCTTTCCGCCTATGCGCGCCAGTTCCTCGACCAGATCGAGCGGCCCGATGTGGACTCGATCGAGGGCTTGAGTCCGGCCATCTCCATCGAGCAGAAGACCACGAGCCGCAGCCCCCGTTCCACGGTCGGCACCATCACTGAGATCTACGACTACCTCCGCCTGCTTTACGCTTCCGTCGGTACGCCCCACTGCCCCGGCTGTGGTCGCCCCATCGCCCGCCAAACCGCCGAACAGATCGTTCAAAGGATCCTGGAACTGGGCAAAGGCGAGCGCGTCACCGTGATGGCGCCCATTGTGCGAGGCCGCAAGGGTGAGTTTAAGGATTTGTTGGATCAGCTTGATCAGCAAGGATTTCGCGCCCGTATAGACGGTGAGGTGCACGACCTTTCAGATCCCCTCGCCCTCGACCGCCGCAAGAACCACACCATCGAAGCCATCGTTGACCGAGTGCTATTGAAGGCCCCGACAGATGCGGCGAATGTAGGAAAACCTGCCGCCGAAAAACGCCCCGTCGAAGCCCGATTGGGCCAGGCCGTCAGCAAAGCCTTGCAGTTGGCCAACGGCCTGGTCCTCATCACGTTCAACGACGGCAACGAGCAGTTGTTTTCCTCGTCCATGGCCTGTCCCGACTGCGGCCTCGACGTGCCCAAGCTCGAGCCGCGCAGCTTCTCCTTCAACTCCACCTTCGGCGCCTGCCCCAACTGCCACGGCCTTGGCTCGCTCTACGACTTCGACCCCGCCAAAGTCATCACCGACTGGTCCAAGCCTCTGTTCGACGGCGGTCTCGGTCCCGGCTCCTCGTCGCAATATCTCATCAAGCTCGTCCAGCTTGCGGCGGATCGTTACAAGATCGATCTCAAGACGCCGTTTGAAGACCTGCCGCCGCGCCAGCAGCACCTCCTGGTCTACGGCCCGCCCAAAGGCGAAGCTCCGCGCACTGGCTTCCACGGCATACTGGCCTACCTGCGCGACAACGCGGAGGACGCGCGCAGCGACAGCTATCGCGAGTACATGATGAGCTTCATGTCGGCCGTTCCCTGCCCGGTCTGCCGTGGCAAGCGCTTGCGCCCGGAGTCGCTCGCCGTCAAGGTCGGCGGCCTTTCCATCGCCGACTTCACCGCCCTTCCGCTCAATCGCGCGCTCTCGGCCATCATCAACCTGCAATTCACTGAGCGCGAGGCCCTCGTTGCCGAGCGCCTCCGCCGCGAAATTGCGGAGCGCCTGGAATTTCTTTGCGCCGTCGGCCTCAACTACCTTTCGCTTGACCGCAACGCCACCACGCTCTCCGGCGGCGAGGGCCAGCGCATTCGCCTCGCCACGCAGATCGGCTCGCGCCTGCGCGGCGTTTTGTACGTGCTCGACGAACCTTCCATTGGCCTGCACCAGCGCGACAACAATCGCCTCATCGGGGCCCTGGAAAAACTCCGTGACCTGGGCAACACGGTGCTCGTCGTCGAACACGACGAAGAAACCATCCGCCATGCAGACTTTGTCCTCGATCTCGGTCCAGGGGCGGGGCGCTTGGGAGGCTTTGTCGTTGCGGAAGGCACACCGGAGCAGATTATGGCCTCGCCCGCGTCGCTTACCGGCAAATATTTGAGCGGCGCCACCTCCATGCTGCAACGCACGCAGCCACGTAAGCTCACCGGCAAGTGGCTCACCATCACCGGAGCGCGCGAGCACAATCTGCAGGACGTGAACCTGCGCATCCCACTCGGCGTGATGACGGTCGTCACCGGCGTGAGCGGCAGCGGCAAAAGCACCCTCGTCAACGACATCCTCTATCGCTCGCTTGCCAAGTCGATCTACGGTTCGCGCGAAGAGCCCGGCGCGCACGAAGCTCTCACCGGAACCGAGCAGATCGACAAGGTCGTGCGCATCGATCAGTCGCCCATCGGTCGTACCCCGCGCTCCAATCCAGCCACGTACACGGGTGTCTTCTCGCCCATCCGTGATTTATTTGCCATGCTGCCCGAGGCGCGAGAGCGCGGCTACAAGCCCGGCCGCTTCAGCTTCAACGTCACCGGCGGCCGCTGCGAAGCCTGCACGGGCGACGGCCAGCGCCGCATTGAAATGAACTTCATGCCCGACGTCTATGTGCAGTGCGAGGTGTGCAACGGCCGCCGTTACAACCAGGAGACGCTGGCCGTAAAATTCCACGGCCACTCCATCGCCGACGTGCTCGACCTCACCATTGAAGACGCCTTGCCGCTGCTCACCGACGTACCCCAGGTGCGCCAGAAACTGCAGACGCTGGTCGACGTCGGCCTCGGCTACATTCACCTCGGCCAAAGCGCGACGACTTTGTCGGGCGGCGAAGCGCAGCGCATGAAGCTGGCGCGCGAGCTCTCCAAGCGCCAAACCGGCAAGACCCTTTACCTGCTCGACGAGCCCACCACCGGCCTGCACTTCGACGACGTGCGCAAGCTCCTCGAAGTCCTCCACCGGCTCACGGACCTCGGCAATTCGGTGATCATTATCGAGCACAATCTCGACGTGATTCGCAACGCGGACTGGGTCATCGATCTCGGCCCCGAGGGCGGCGAAGACGGCGGCCGCATCGTCGGCGAAGGCCGCCCCGCGAAGATTGCCGCCACGCCCGGCTCTTACACTGGACAGTTCCTCAAGCGCTATTACAAGCTCAGCAACGGCCGCCTCACGCCCGCCGATGCGGAAGAGGATCTGCTTTCATCCTCTGAGACCGGTGACAGCCCCAATGGCGCATCATCGAACCACACCGATCCAATTCCTGCACCCGCGGCGAAATCCAACGGCAAACGCACGCGACAAAAAACTTCAGCCGGGCCAAGCAAACGCAGATAGACTGGCATCCAACGCCCATGACAAACTTCCCCGAAGACGATACACGCGAACCCGTGACGAAGCCGGCGGACGACGCGGAGACTTTTATTCCGCGCCCGGAGGCAGAGCCTCGCGTGGGAAACGTCATGGCCGAAGACCGAGCCGACGATGCCCCTCAACTCGCCGAGACGGCCGCGCCGATCGCGACAAATGCGCCCCCCAACGTTGAACGCCCGCTCTTCCATTCCTACGCGCAGCCGCCGGTCCGCCGCCCCATGCGCATCCCGAACTTCGGCCATTTTCTGCTTTTGTTGTTGCTGCTTACTGTCGCCTTCTGCATTTTGGTGATTGTCCTGGCGCTCGTCTCTCATTTTCATCTCCTTGGCGTGCAGATTTCGGCAAAGTCCGCCACCGACGTCGGCTTCAACCTCGTCAGTGAGGCCATTCTCTATCTCGTCACCTTCGGCTTCAGCCTCTTCGTCTTTCCGATGGTGTGGAACGAGAGCCTCTTCGTGGGATTGCAATGGCGTGGCAAACTCGCACTCACCTGGTTCTGGCCGCTCTTCGGCGTCGCCGTTATATGCTTCGCTCTGGCAATCCTCGACCAGTTCCTGATGCCAGGCCCCGCTAACGCGCCCATCGAAAAAATGATCAGCACCCCGGGCGCAGCCTGGCTGATGTTCGCATTCGGCGTCACCATGGCGCCTTTCTTTGAGGAGATGTTCTTCCGCGGCTTCTTATTGCCGGCGCTCTGCACCGCCTGCGACTGGTCCGCCGAAAAGAAAACCCACAGGCTCCCGCGCCCGCTCGACGCCAACGGTCATCCGCAGTGGTCGCTTCCCGCCGTGATCATCGGCTCTGTGCTCACCAGCATTCCCTTCGCCCTGTTGCATGTCGAACAGCAGGGCCACTCGCTGGGACCTTTTCTTCTGCTCATCATTGTCAGCCTGATTCTGTGTGCCGTTCGTCTCATCACGCGGTCCCTGGCCGCCAGCACACTCGTCCACGCGTCCTACAACTTCATCATTTTTTCGGCAGCAATGATCGGCAGCGACGGCTTCCGCCATTTCAACAAAATGTAAAGAAGCCAGCCAATAGCGAGTAGCCAATAGCTCCCCGCGCTTCAAGCTACCGGCCACTGGCCGCCGGCTATTGGCTATTGGCTATTGGCTTCCAGCTAGAATGGTTTCGATGACCTCGCAAAGTTACGCCCAGCAACTCCTCGCCCTTCTCGCCCGCACCAGCTTCAAGCTCGGCGAGTTCAAGCTCTCTTCCGGGGCAACAAGCGACTACTACATTGACTGCCGCACCACCACGCTCCACGCCGAGGGCGGCCGGCTCACCGGCCATGCCATCCTCGAGCTGCTCGAAGCCAACAGGATCGACGCCGAAGCCGTCGGCGGCCTCACCATGGGTGCCGATCCCATCGTCTCCAACGTGGCCACGGCCAGCGCCTGGCGCGCCACCTTGCGCCCCGACGCGCCTCTGCTCCACGGCTTCCTGGTGCGTAAAGCCGAAAAGACTCATGGAACCGGTCGCCGCATCGAGGGCTTCTATCGCCCCGGCGCGCGCGTGGTCATTGTTGACGACGTTTGCACCACCGGCGCCTCCACCATCGCCGCCATCGAGGCCGCGCAGGAGGCCGGCATGATCGTCGCCGCCGTAGTCTGCATTGTGGAGCGCGAAGAGGCCAAGGGCCGTCCCGCCGTCGAAGGTGCTGCGCAAAGCGCCCCGTTCCTGCGTCTCTTCACCGCCAACGAAGTCCGCGCCGAGCACATTCGCCAGGAGTAGACGGCGAACCCGAGAATCTGCGCGATCAAGCTTGACCGGCGGTCTATTCAGCGGTACGATCCTCGCATTCATCCCGGCCCCGTTGCGTGAGGAGGTCTTCCGCATGAGAAGGTTCTTCGCACCGTTTCTCGTTTTGGTCGTCGCGTCACCAGCCTGGATCTCTGCTGTCGCGGCCCCGGCGCCGACCTGCTCCGCGGCATACCCGCACGGCATCCAAGGCACGTTCCACACCCTCGGTGACGCAGTAACCAACGCCCCGGCAGCGGGTTACCAGCTGACTGAGGACTACACCACCTGGCAGACACAAACCAGCCAGCAGTGGAGGCAAATGCTGGACGCTAAGGCTGTGAATGGCCCGCTCAAATTCACCTGGGCCACGGGGTTGAAGAACGATCCTGCACAACTGTTCTTGGTGATCGAACTCTTCGGTAGCGGCCGCGACGCGAACGGCAACGCCACTGCTTACTGGGGCGTAGTCATGGTTCAGAGGGCCGGGCTAGCGGGTGACTTATTTCTCTACACGACCCACTCGTACGTGCCTCAGGCAGGGTGGCAGGACCAGATGCTTCAGGAAGCGGTCGATGGAACATATTCCGACCTGGCCAATGGCTGGACCTGCGCGAAACCATGACGGCCCTCTTACGCCGACAAAAATACAAAGGGCAGACCTGTTCAGGTCTGCCCTTCCTTCCGCAATCGTGAGATCCGTCCGATTCGACGTTCGTGCTATTCGTCAACCGTCGGCGGCTGGCTAGGCGGGTTCGCCTGCCCCGTCTGCGCGGGAAGTTGCCCGTTTGTCGCGCTGTTGCTGCTCATATTCGAGAGCAGCCGCACCTGGACGCGCCGATTCTCCTTGCGTCCTTCTGGCGTACTATTGTCCGCCACATACTGGTCTTTGCCAATGCCGATCAGATAAAACCGATGGGCTTGGATGTTGTACTTCGCCGCCAGGTACTGCACCACCGCATCGGCGCGGCGCTGGCTCAGCTCGTAGTTGTACTGCGCCGGTCCCACCGAATCGGTCCCGCCGGTCACTTCAAGAATGTAGCTCTTTGCGGAGCCCAACTGGCCCGCGAACTGATCCAACTGCGCTTTATCGTCGGTCGTCAGCACGGCCTTGTCGAAACCGAAAGTCACAGACGCCTTCGTGACTTCTTTGTAGTTGTCGAGCCCCTTCACTACGCTCTCCAACGAATCAGCGCGGTGCGCTACGTCGTTAGCCGCAGTGTCGGCCGAGTTCGCCGCCTGGCTCGCGTTCGTTGCATTTACGTTGGCCGAATCGGCCGTGGTCTGCGCCTTGCTGATGCCCGCCTGCGCACGATCATCCACATCGTGAATCGCGCGGTTGTTCTCTGCCGACTTCTGATCGAGTTGATCCGTGTGCTCGATCAGCGGTCCCGTTTGCGTGCGCACGTAGTTCTTGGTAGAGCATCCCGTCATGCCCAGTGCAACCAGCGCCGCGGCTGCCATTGCAAATCCAATTCGATTGCTTGTCATTGCCTCCACCTTCCCGTCCACTGCTGGAATCACGTACCGGATTCCCGGCAGTGAAAGTCTCCTGCTTCACCCCTGAAAGTGCACGCCGCCTTCCAATCGAGAGAGCCCATTCAAATACCTGAAATTGAACACTTTACCCATCCTCGCGTCACTCTCCACAATCGCAAAAACTATGTAATTTTTACCAAACCGGGTAAGGATTGCTCCATTCTGGCGTTCCCCGCACGCCCCGCTTCTGGTGGGTGCCCCCGGTCCCTCGCTTGTGAGGACCGGGGAAGCCGAGGACACGGTCCAGGGATCGCACCGTCACACCGCCCATGAGCGATCCCGCCAATCCCGCTATCCTAAAGACTGGCCTAAAACAACCCGCACCCATCCATGGACCTCTACGAAAAAATCCGCAGCCTGCCCACGCAACCCGGCGTGTACCTATACAAAAACGCCGAGGGCGAAGTCATCTACGTGGGCAAGGCCAACAACCTGCGCGCGCGCGTGCGCTCCTATCTGCTTGAAGCCTCCCAGGCCAACGCCAAAACCGGCTCGCTCATGCGCGAGGCCGTCGACCTTGACTACATCCTCGTCGCCAACGAGCATGAAGCCCTCGCGCTCGAAAACAACCTGATCAAACAGCGCAAGCCACGCTTCAACATCCTGCTGCGCGACGACAAAACCTACCCCTACGTCAAGCTCACCCTCGCCGATCGTTTCCCGAAGGTCTTCGTCACGCGCCGCCTGCGCAAGGATGGCTCTGCCTATTACGGCCCTTACTTTCCCGGCAACCTTGCTTACCGCGTGGTCGAGCTCATTCACCGCAGCTTTCTCTTGCCCAGTTGCAAAGTCGATCTCTCGCGCTACCACCCCCGCGCCTGTTTGCAGTACTACATTCACCGCTGTCTCGGCCCTTGCGTCGAAGGCCTCACCACGCCCGATACCTACAAGCAAGCCGTCCACGACGCGCAAATGTTTCTTGAAGGCCGCCACGCCGAGCTGGAGCGCACCCTCACTGCGCGCATGATGGCCGCCGCCGAAGCGGAGCAGTTCGAGGCCGCCGCGCGTCTCCGCGATCAGCTCTCCACCGTGCATCAACTCCAGGAGAAACAGCGCATCGCCACAGTCGAGCTCAACGACGATGCCGACGTCTTCGGCTACCACTTTGAGGACGGCTCGCTCGCCGTCAACCTCTTCCACATGCGCAACGGCAAAATCGTCGACCGCCGCGAATTCTTCTGGGAAGACCTGCCGGCTTTGATGGAGAACTTCGAATTGGATCAGTCAGAACCGGATCAGGCACGACAAGTGGGCACAGATGAAGCACGGAAAAAGGGTGCCCCCGGTCTCGATTCTGAGACCGGGGATACCACGACCGCCGGCCCATCTGTCTTCAACGCCGGAGCAGTTTTCAGCGCCCTGCTCAAGCAGCTCTACATCGATCAGCAATACGTCCCGCGCACCATTCTCTCGCCGGTCGACTTCGATGACCGCGAGTCTCTCTCGGCATTACTCACCGAGCGCACCGGCCACAAAATCGAAATCGCCGTGCCGCAGCGCGGCGAAAAACGCTCCCTCGTCGATCTTGCGGGGCAAAACGCGAAGCAATCCTACACGCAACGCTTCCGCGTCCTAGAGCCCTCGCGCAAAGCCATCCAGGAAGCGCTCGCTGACGTGCTCATGCTCCCCGAACTTCCCCGCCGCATTGAGTGCTTCGACATCTCGCACATCCAGGGCGCGGAGACGGTCGCTTCCATGGTCGTCTGGGAAGACGGCAAGATGAACAAGTCCGCCTATCGCAAATTCAAGATAAAGACCATCGCCGGCGTTGACGATTTCGCCGCCATGCGCGAAGTGGTCGAGCGACGCTACCGCCGGGTCAAAGAGGAAGACCAGCCCATGCCCTCACTCGTCCTGGTCGATGGCGGCCTGGGCCAGCTCCACGCCGCAGCCGATGCGCTCGAGTCCCTCGGCTTCACCTCGCAGCCGCTCGCCTCCATCGCCAAGAAGGAGGAGATCATCTACCTCTACGGCAACGAAGACGAACCCATCGTCCTCGACCGCCGCAGTCCCGTCCTCCATCTCGTCCAATTGATTCGCGATGAGAGCCATCGCTTCGCCGTCGGCTATCACCGCCAGCGCCGGGCCATGCGGGATAAACAATCCGAATTGCTGAACATTCCCGGCGTAGGCGCGCAAACCCGCCAGCGCCTGCTCACCCACTTCGGCAGCCTGCGCGACGTGCAGCAAGCCACCGCCGAATCCCTCGCCGCCGTAGTCTCTCGCAAAACCGCCGAAACCATCTGGCGGCATTTTCATCATGGCTCCAAGTCGGATCAATCGCCCTCGGCAGCTGCAGTGACCACGACTTTGACTGGCAACTGAACGGCGGCAGAGCTCATTTTGGCTTCTTCTTGTCATTGAGCACTGCGCCGCTCACCGGGCAGACAAAGAAGGTGAGGGGCTTATACCCTGCCGCGATCATCTCGTCGGAAAGCTGCTTCGTGATCAGCCGTACGTCATGAACCCCGCAGAGAGGCGGGTTCGAATCTTCTTTCCTGAAGCACTGTTCTGCCATTTGCAGTCCCCAATTAAACGAATATTGCGGCTATTTTGTTGAGCGCAGCCAATTCATCTAGAAACCACACGTGGTCGGTGAGCCCCAATCCATCACGGATCCACTTCGGATGAATTGCCCTCGGCAGGTGGCGCGACCACGACTGTTCCCGGCAGCTAAACCGTGGCACTACTCACAGGCTTCAGGCTTTCCGATACTCGTGCCAAAAGCTCCTCCGGATGCACGGGTTTCGACAGCAGCGTAAATGTGTGCCCGGCGCGTTGTGCAACCGCCAGCAGTCCGGCTGTGGCCACGTCGCCTGAGAACAGTAGAATTTTGCAGTCGGGAAATACGCGTCGGAGTGTAATCGCAAGTTCGATCCCGCTCATGCCCGGCATCGATACGTCGGTGATCAGCAACTCCGGCGGCGTAAGCAACGCGATCTCCATTGCTTCCTGCCCGTCGTACGCGGTCATTGTGGCGTATCCACTTTGCGACAGAATCGCGGCCAGGGTTTCGGCAATCGCTAACTCATCGTCGACCACAAGCACGGTCGGGCGGTAGGGGGTTGTGTCGGCTGGCGGGACTTCGCTGATGGGGACGACAGGAGAACTTCGTCTTCCAGTCATGATGAGATATCACCTCTGGAGGCACCCTAGCAGTTTTTTTTTGATACGGGCTGAGTCTTCCAGCTACGGGATAAATCTTTTAATCTGAGCATCTTTACGCGCCCAGAAGACCGTTCCTACGGGTGATCGAAACATAGCTACATCGCGACTGCGAAAATCTCACATAGAATAGGCATAGGTTTTCGGCGGATTTGCGTCACTATAGCTCGATATGATTTTTAGATTAGTTTATTGTTAACATCTAAAAGGCGCTATCCCTGCACGAGGAGGTCAACCGTGAAGAATGGAAATGGGCGCGGAAAGCTAGAGGCAAGCTTTGAATCGATCTTCCAGGTCGATGTCCCCAAGGGCCGTGACGGCAAGCATAAGCAAATCGTCACTCGGCTTTTGACAGATATCGATGAGCTCAAACCGGGAAGTGCGCTGAAGATTCCCCTCGAGGCTCTGCCTGATTCCAAGGAGAACATTCGAGCCGCTCTCAACCGCGCCACCCGTTTGCGCGGCATTGAGGTCGCCACCTCAAGCGACGACGAGCACCTGTACGTCTGGAAGACGGGGGACCGAAACTAGGGTCTGCCCGGCGTCATCTTGCGCGGCTCTGACCTTCCACGCACAATTGCGTTGCCTGCACGCACTACCGATATCCCATCTCTGCGGAATCGGCCCCAGGGAACCATTTTGCTTCGTACGGTGTCTAATTGCACAGGCATCTTCGTTTCCTCAAAACTCGACCTGAGTGGCTGCACGTTCCGCTAAAATTCCTCAAAGCGCCGCTGCATGCAACGCAATGCAGCGCAGGCTGAGCCGATGCGAAGCCAGCTGGAGGAGAAAAAGCATGCGAGCAGGGTTCCGGTTCACACAAACCGTCGTGATCTTGGTGCTCGGCCTTTGCGTGGGTTCGGCGCAAGCGCAATCCCCCATCGCGCCGGGCGATGTATTGGCATCCCTCGGTGACACTCCGCAAAACCAGGCGCGCCCCGCGACGCTCGTTACGGACCCCGCCGCCGCCGATGCCGAATTGCCCGGCGCCATCTACAAAGAAGCCATGCATCCGCTGGACATGGTGCGGCAGTCGCTCGAGAATTGGTCGGACTCTGAACTGGCCGCACTGAGTACTGGCATACACATCGCGCACGAAGCCTGCGACAAAATGAAGCCGGAGGACTACAGCAACGACGATTTGTATGACCTGGCGCACCTTTGCGCCTTCGGGCAGGATTGGAACCCGGCCACCGCCGCAGCTCTACGTTACCTCGCCGGCCGGGCGCCGGAGCACAGAGCGCAAGCATTTGCTATCTGCGTCGGGGCGTATGTCCATCTGAACGCGATCGACCTGGCGCTAACGACGACGCGCCAAATGCTGCAGACGGAGCCATACGACGCGGAGGTGGCGTACACCGTGCGCTACATGAAGGACTACCTCGAGACCGCCGGCAAGACGGGGGCACTGAAACTTGCCGAAGATGAGCATGACAGAATCATCGACGCGCTCAGCAAAGGAACGCCGCTGAAGGCCAAATATGGCGATGCTGTTGTGAACACCGGCCTGCTCTATGAGATGGCAATGGAGGCGGCCTTTTTCGAGCGTTATGCCGGCAACGACTTGCAGGCAG
This sequence comes from Occallatibacter sp., assembly GCA_050013775.1. GTDB lineage: Bacteria > Acidobacteriota > Terriglobia > Terriglobales > Acidobacteriaceae > Telmatobacter. The sequence goes on from JBEKEP010000029.1 coordinate 24,450, forward strand.
CAGCATACCTGAGCGACGTAGAGCGGGCGCTGCCGCCGCATGCCGTGCTCACCGGCGAGGACCGGCAGGAGATTGACAGTGCCAGGACACAATACCATCTTCTCGGAACCGAACTCGCACAGATTCCGGTAGTCCGGTCGTATAAGACGGCGACAACCAAGACACCGACGAATTCAAGTATCGGCACGAGTTTCGGCGCAGCGACGGCGCTGGTAGTTTTTCCCGATTGGTGCGTGCAGTGCCGGAAAATGATGCCGACCATGTCGCAGTTCGCTGAGGCAAATGCTGACACACCCATCTACGTCTATGGGCTGATCTTCAAGGAGAACGGCGAAGACACCGCTCCCAACACGCAAAAGGAATTCCTCGGCACCGACGTGCTCGAAGTTTCCGCGGAAACCGCGCACAGCTTCGGCACCGCCGACTATCCGCTCGGGATTGTCGTGGATCACGCCGGAGTAATCCGCTTTGTTGGCGCGCTGCCGGGCGACGCGTTCAACGGCGACGGCTACATGGAGAAGGTCATCACGCGGATGGTCGGCGTGCAGGCCAGGAATCTACCGGGTGCACCGCGAGGGAACTGAAGCGGTTCCGCCTATTGCGCGTTCGCCGCCAGGATCGCATCTGTCCACTGTTCGCTCACCGCGCGTACCTGCGCGGGCGTCTGATCATCCTTGTAGACCTCGTAAAAATACGCGAAAAGAACCCGGTTTCTGGCGCGCAGCAGGACTGTGCCCACCACCATTTTTATGGTCGTTCCGTTCACCGTCACCGGCGCCAACATGCCAAATGAGTAAGCATCGGTCTTGTAAAAAAAGGTTCCAAGCATCACCGGCTGACCCAGGGTCTCCTGCGTATTTTGGTTCAGCGCTTTCATCCGCTTGTTGAACTCTGCCTCGGTCTCCTTGTACGTAGAATCGATCACCGCCCCGATCTGATTGCTGGCAGAATCGACCAGGCTCTTGAAGTCGCTCGCACTCAGATCGCTGAACTCGGCTGCGCGCAGCACCTCCACCAGCGCGTAGGGGTTGATGCCCCCCGTCCCGCCATTGCGCAACTTCGCTACATCGCTCTCTGAAACAAACGCCGCTACAAGCCGATTGCTATCGGGGGTCACCACTTCGTATTTGACGCGGTAGTCTCCCACCTCCACCATGCCCATGCCCGGAGGAACAGGAACCGCAACGGACACTCCGCCCACCGGATACGACGGCACGCCGCTTGGCGCCGCCTGCGCCTTTGCCTGGCTGGAAAGCGTCCATGCGGCCAGTAAAGTGAGCGCGGTAACCGTCAAGAAATTGCGGACAAATGCGAACGAGGAGGAACTACGCCGACGTGTGTTCAAGGTGGCTCCGATCTTGTGAAATGCGGAAACAGAAATCGGCCCTAATCGTTTGCGCGATCCGGGCCGCTGCTTTGGGTTCGCGTACAGTGTACTCGGACCGCACCAGTTCCCGCTTCATCCTGAGCGAAAAGTATGCATGTCATCCTCAGCCAGCGAACATCGGTTGTCATCCTTCGGCGAGGTCGCCGCGGCGACCTCGCCGAAGGACCTGCATTTTGCGATGTTCGCATCCATCAACGAATTCCTGAAGCGCAACCCCAAGCCACTGCATAGAATGCTTGCATGCACGTTTCCTTAAATCGAAGCATCCGCAGCCTTCTACTCTGCGCCAGTTTCGTCCTTACCTTCATCTCCGCCGCGATCCTGTCCGCACAAATGGTTTCCCCGTCTATCGACCAGCCCGGCCAGCCTTTTTCCTATTTCTCCAAGCCCACCGATGAAATCGGTGTGATGGGCGCCGAAGCCGCCACAGAAATCACGCCCGAAGGCTACCTGCGCACCGGATTCGGCGAGCTCATGTTCTTCGCCGGTCCCGAGCTCGAACCCACCAGCGTCCGCATCCGCACCCTCGAGCAGGGCCATTTGCCCATCGTCCGCTACGAATTCGCGCACGACGGCATCGTCTACCGCTTCACCCTCTTCGCGGCCAGGCTCAACGGCAAAGACAACGGCCCCCTCGTCAACTTTATTCGCCTGGAAATAAAGAACACTTCGCACCAGCCGACGCGCGCCATCTTCGCCACCGGCATTCGCTACGACGCGCTCTCCACCGCCGGCGTGGCGCACGGCGACAACCGCTTCCTGCGCCCCGTCGATGGAAAATTCCCCGGAGCGTACCACCAGATCGGCGAGCCTTTCAGCAGCCAATGGGCCAACTCCTTTGACGCCACTCACTTTTTCCGCGATGGCCGCCTGCTCTACAGTTTTCCTTCGGATTACGCCTCGCGCGGCTTTACGCTTCGTGATAGTTACCGTGACATGCACCCGCCGGACCTCACCAGGCCCGTCCATCTAAATGTCGAGCCGGACACACCCATAGGCATTGTCATGTATTCAACTCTGCTCGCGCCCGGCGCACAGCGCACGCTCGACTTCAAGATGCCGGTCGTTCCCACTGCCGATCCGCAGATCCTCTCCGATCTCGATCAGGCAAGCTTTGATACCGCCAAAGCGCAGGTCACCTCATATTGGAACAACATTCTCTCCGCCGGCATGCAAATCGAGTTGCCCGAACCCAAGGCCGTCGACACCTTCTACACCAATCTCGTCTACGATCTCATCGCCATCGATCACATCGGCCCCGACTACATCCAGACTGTGAACAAGCTCCACTACCACGCCTTTTGGCTGCGCGACGGCGCCGACATCGTGCACAGCTACGACGTCACTGGCTACCCACAGATCGCGCGCGAGTGCCTCGACTTCTTCGCCAAATCGCAAAAGCCCGACGGTAACTTCCTCTCGCAACCGCAGCAATACGATGGCTGGGGCGAAGCCGTCTGGGCCTATGGGCAGCACTATCGCATCACGCACGACAAGGCATTTGCCGCGTGGGCTCTGCCACAGATTGACCGCGCCGTCGACTGGCTCCATCAGGCGCGCGCCGCCGACCCGCTCCACATCGTCCCCGCAAGCGACGTGCGCGACAACGAGTACATCCCCGGCCATCTCACCGGCTACAACTTCCTCGCACTCGACGGACTTCGCGTCGCGATCCCGATGGCCGTTGAAACCGGCCGTCCCGACCTCGCGCAAAAATGGCAAGCCGAATACGACAGTCTCCATGCAACATTTTTCAAGGTTCTCGACGCCCAGGCCGCCGCGCATAACGGCTACATTCCGCCGGTACTAGACGGGCAAACGGGCGGCTACGACTGGGGCAATCTGCTTTCCGTTGTCCCCGAGCCCACGCTCGACCCGCACGATCCCCGCGTGACCGCAACCCTCCGCGCCGTGCAGGCCAAATATGCCGAAGGCATCATGACCTACGCCGATGGCGAGTTCCTGCACCACTACCTCACCATCAAAAACACCATGACGGAGACCATCCGCGGCGATCAGCAGCAGGCGCTCAATGAGCTTTACGCCATCCTGCTTCACACCAGTTCGACGAACGCCGGCTTCGAGTACAAAATCCGACCCTGGGGCGACCGCAACTTCGGCGACAATCTAGCGCCCCACGGCTGGTTCGCAGCCGAGTACCGTACCCTCCTGCGCACCATGCTGGTGCGCGAAGAGGGCGACCAGCTTCATTTGCTTTCTGTCGTCTCACCCGCGTGGATTGGCAAAGGTAAAACCATCGGCGTCCGCCAGGCGCCCACCTACTTCGGCCCCGTCGCCTTCACGCTCACACAGCCGCAAGACGGCGTGGCCACTTTGCATCTCCACACCGCCTTCACTACCCCGCCCGCAGCCATCGTCGTGCATCTTCCGTGGTTTGTCGAACTCAAGTCCGCCACGGCCGACGGCAAGCCAGTGCACCTCACAGACGGCGCGCTCACCGTCCCCGCCGGCACGCGCAATCTCGAGTTCCACTGGACCGTGAAGCCGCGCACCCCACGGCTCAGCTACGACAACGCTGTCGCCGCATACAAGTTCGAGTACGCCCGCCGCTATAACGCGCTGATGCATGGAGAGTCGCCGGCGAAACGCTGACGCGCACCTAACTATGCTGGGCTCAGAGACGGAGCTACGCCACTGCTGCAGAATTCCCAGCGCAGCTTGCATTAAGACCCTCTGCCACCATGGCCACAAGAGCCTCGGGCGCCACCGGCTTTTTGAGCAATGTGAAGGAGTGCCCTGCGCGGCGTGCTGTCACCAGCAAGTCAGAAGTCGACGCCAGCCCTGAGAACAACAGAATCTTGCACTCCGGGAAGACGCGCTGGATCGTAATGGCCAATTCGACGCCGTTCATCCCGGACAACATCACGTCCGTGATGAGCATTTCGGGCGGCCTCAGCAGCGCAGTATCAAGAGCACCATTGCCGTCGTACGCCGCGATCGCCGGATAGCCGCTCAAAGAAAGAATTTTCGCAAGGGTGTCCGCAATCGCAGTTTCATCATCCACCACCAGGACTCTCGGGTGATGTTCACTCAATTGCGCCGACGGTGCTTCGCCGGGCGACACGATAGGGGAGTTTCGTGTTCCCTTCATAACTTCACCTCGGTACCTCGTTTGCGTTCCTGCACGTCATATTCCATTTCGATGGCGATCTACATATCTCGAAGACGTTTCAGGGATTTAGGCTGTGGACAACCATTTTGCACCAGCGATCGCTACCCGTCAATGAGCTGAGAACTTTTTACACGAACGGGATATTTTTACGCGACGGATACTTTTGCGTTACGGTACGCATACACTACCTGCTCGCCCGCATCGCACTCCGCGGGGCATACGCCGCTCATTCTCCTGCATCACATTGCAAAAGAGGCCCGAGACTTTGGCGCGCGATCCCATCCCGCATTCCGCCCCACTCAAGTTCCTGGCGATTCGCCAGGCAGATATTCCCAGAAGCCGTGAAGGAAAACACAAGAAGATCGTCGAACAAATCCTTCATCATCTTGATCAATTAGCTCCCGGTACCGCCCTCAAGCTATCTCTGGCCTCTCTGCCTGCCTCGAAAGCAATTATTCGCGCTGCCCTCAACCGCGCCACGCGCAAAGAGGGGCTCTCCGTAGCCACATCGAGCGACGCGAAGCATCTCTATCTCTGGAAAGTCACCGGGAAATCCTGATACGATTCAGTTCGCTTGACGGTAATCGATTGTGGACTCTGTTCGTATCGATAAATGGCTCTGGGCCGCGCGCTTTTTCAAGACGCGCGCCACAGCCTCGCGCGCTTGCGATATGGGCCGGATCGACTCGAATGGTTTCCGTGCCAAGCCGGCACGAGATGTTCGTCCCGGCGATCGCCTGCTGATCGAAAACGATGCCGGCCGCTTTGAGATCGATGTGCTCTCAATCAGCCACATCCGCGGCCCCGCAGCGGTGGCGCAAACTCTTTACCGCGAGACCGAAGCCAGCCGCGAGGCGCGTCTCCGCGTTGCGGAAGAGCGCAAAGCCATGCAGCAGTATGCGCCCCTGCCCACGCACCGGCCCACCAAGCGCGACCGGCGCCGCATCATTCAATTCCGCGGTCGCGCGTAACCCGCGCCAAAGCAAAAGGCCCGGGCATTTCGCCCGAGCCTTTGTTTCCTCCGAACCGTAGCGCTCGGCGTACTCGTTACGCCAACAGGCTCTTGACCTTTTCTTCAATCACATCCTGCGGCACGTAGCCCACAATTTGGTCGGCCACCTTGCCGCCCTTGAAAAACAAGAGCGCCGGAATGCCGCGGATTCCATAACGCGACGGCGTCGCGCCATTCTGGTCCACGTTCACCTTGGCCACCTTCAGCTTCCCCGCGTAGGTCGCAGCCACGTTATCCACGATCGGCGCAATCGCCTTGCACGGACCGCACCAGACGGCCCAGAAATCCACTAAAACTGGCTGCTCGCTTTGCAGCACTTCCTGATCAAAATTCGCGTCGTTCACTTCCAAAACACCTTGCCCAGCCATGTTCCTCCTCGCGTGCCCCAACGGCAATTGTACAGGAAACCGTATACACATCCGATGCGCGAGGAGCCTCCAAAGTCGCAAGCCCGGGCGAGCTTCGCGCACTTGGGCCAAACGTCCGGCGTCCGCGTAAGTCCCATCGCCCCGCGGGGCTACAAGAAATGAGTTCGTGTATAAAGAGAAGCGCCCGGATCCATAAAGGATCACGGGCGCTAGAGCAGCCCTCCCCCAGAACTGCTCACGCAGCGAATGTAGTTGCTATATGGATAAATGGCAAGCAAACTTAGGTAATGGGCAGGGTAATCAAAAATAGGTGATTATCTACCTCGGTAGTAACCTTAACTCATTGATAACGCACAGCCTAGCCACCAAGGCCGTCAAGAAAGTTCATCGAACCTATTTCTTTTCAATGGTTTGGCTAGCTCCAACCCTTGAAAACCGGCTGATTACCTGCTCTGCACCAACGCGGTTTTCCGTCACTTTTTCAATTGCGGAACTAGCTGCCGACAGGCCCGTTTCGCCCTCGACAACCACCAAAACCGCCGGGCCCGCACCACTTAAGGCAACACCCAAGATACCGTTCTCTCCCACCAGCGGGAACAAAAGCGGCAGCAGCGGGCAGAAAGGCGCTCGATATGGCTGGTGAATGCGATCCTGCATAGCCAGTCGCAGCAAATCGCCCCGCGCCTGGGCAAATGCCAGCCCGAGTACGGCCACTGATTGCAGATTCGCCACCACGTCGTCCATCGCGTAGGTGCTCGGCAGCACCGCGCGTGCTTTGCTGGTGGCAAGCGGTTCGGCCGGCAGCGCCACAATCGCACGCCATGCCTCCGGCGGATCGACGCGAGCCACGTGCACGCTTCTTCCCTCGCACACCGCGCTCACAAATCCGCCCAGCCAGCATGCCGCCACATTGTCCGGATGACCCTCGAGCGCATACGCCTCTTCGAGCACCCGATCCGTGTCCCAATCGAGTTGCCCAAAGTGCATTGCCAGCGCGATGGCCGCAAGCCGCGCGGCCGCCGACGACCCGCAGCCCATCCCCAGCGGTATTCCGTTCGTCACCTGCAACGCCAGCGGCACAATCGGCCGCCCATTCGCTTCGAGCAGATCCTTGTAGATTTCAAGAATCAAGTTATCGTGGAGCCGCCCGCAACGGTCCGCATCGCGCCCTGTCGCGGAAATTGCGAACTCCTCCGCTGCCTCGGCTTCAATCTCCAGGGCAAAGTCGAGTGCCACGGCCACGGCATCAAATCCGGGGCCAAGATTCGCTGAAGTTGCAGGCAGGCGGAGCCGGAACCGATCCATCGTTCGCGCGTCCTTCATCCCAATTTGCCCTTCAACGCGGCCAGCACCGCGGCCGGTGTCGCATCCAGGCTGATGGCGTCGCGCCGCAACGCGTCAATCTCCGCCTCGTGCCCCTTCTTCTCGTCATCGGTCAGCAGTGTCCCGCGATGGAATTCAATGGTGTAATCGGCATCCTTGAGCGTATGCCCCGTCAGCACCAGAACCACGGTCTCGGCCGGTTGGATCGCGCCTTGCGCACGCAGCTTTTTCAGTCCCGCCAACGTCACCGCCGAGGCCGGTTCGCATCCCAATCCCTCCGCGCCGATCTCCGCCTTGGCAATCGCGATCTCCGCCTCAGTCACGTCCAGGCACCATCCGCCGGTCTCCTCGATCACCTTCGCGGCCTTGCGCCACGAAGCGGGATTCCCGATGCGAATGGCCGTTGCCCGCGTATGCGCTTCCACAGGCTCCAGCGAGGTGCCATGGTTCGCAGCCATACTTCGCACCAGCGGATTCGCCCCCGCAGCCTGAATTACCGAAATCTTTGGCATGCGCGCCACCAGTCCCAGCTCGCGCATTTCGCGGAAGCCTTTGCCCAGTGCCGAACTGTTGCCCAGGTTGCCGCCGGGCACGAT
>JBEKEP010000030.1:0-31782 GCA_050013775.1 Occallatibacter sp.
CCAGCGCGCGGCGATCTGTTTCACTGGCGGTTTGAGACGGTGGACTTGGCTCCGCTGCTGCGCGCCGGGAACAATGTGATCGCGGCGGTGGTATGGAACTTTGGTGAAGCTGCGCCGATGGCGCAGATGAGCAACCGCACCGGCTTTCTGATACAGGGGGACACCGAGACCGAAGCGGCGGTGAATACGGGCCCGGAATGGAAAGTCCGCGAGGAGGCAGGCCATCCGGTTCTAAGTGACAACAGACCACCCGGATACTACGCCGCAGGTCCGGCGGAAGAGATCGACGGGCGCGTGATCGACTGGAGCTGGGATCAGCCGGGCGACGGAGATTCCGGCTGGGGGGCTCCGAAGCTAATTGGGTCCGCCGCGACCCGCGGGGCGCAGGACGCACAAACCAATTGGGAGCTGGTACAGGACCTGCTGCCGCCGATGGAGCATCGGCTGGACGCCGCGGGCGAGCCGGTGCGCGCGGAGGGACTGCCGGTGCTGCCGGCGTTTCCCGCTCAACCGCTGGAGATTCCAGCGAACACCCACGTGACGCTTCTGCTTGATCATCGTGTAATGCTGACGGCATATCCCGAACTGACGGTGAGCGGAGGACGAGACGCGGCGATTAGGCTGACCTACTCGGAGGCCCTTTACGATGCGCAGGGTCAGAAAGGAAATCGGAACGAGATTGCTGGGCGGCAAATCGTGGGTCTCACAGACGAGTTCTTCGCAGACGGTGGAGCGGAGCGCCATTTCGAGCCGCTTTGGTGGCGCACATGGCGTTACTTGCAGATTGAAGTGACGACGAAGGCCGAGCCGCTCCGGCTGGATGGGCTGCGGGCATGGTTCACAGCATATCCCTTCGACATGAAGGCGGCGATTAAAGGCGACATTCCGGAGCTGGATGGACTGTGGACGACGGGCTGGCGGACCGCACGCTTGTGCGCGCACGAAACCTACATGGATGCACCCTATTGGGAGCAGCTGCAGTACGTGGGCGACACGCGCATCCAGGCGCTGATCTCATACGTCATGACAGGCGACAGCCGGCTTGCGCGGCAGGCGATCTTGAACCTGGACGACTCGCGAGTGCCGGAGGGGATCACGCAAAGTCGTTATCCTTCTGCGGCGCCGCAATTCATCCCACCGTTTTCCTTGCTGTGGGTGGGCATGCTGCACGACTACTGGATGTACGTGGACGATGAGCCGCTAGTGAAGGAGACACTGCCGCATACGCGCTCGGTGCTCGATTGGTTTTCGGCGCAGCAGCGTCCGGACGGACTGCTGGGCCGGATGGGGTGGTGGGAATTCGGGGACTGGACGGCCGACTATCCGCGCGGCGTTCCGCCGCAAGAAGCCGATGGCGGATCGGCCTTCCTAACGCTGCAGTTCATTGAGGGGCTCCGCGACGCCGAGGAAATGGAATTGGCATACGGAAGCCCGGAGCGCGCACACCGATACGCCGCGCGGATTCGGAGGGCCACGGCAGCACTGAACGCGCAAAACTGGGACGCGCGGTATGGCCTGTATGCGGACACGCCGGCAAAGAAGTCCTGGAGTATTGAGGCCAATACGCTGGCAGTATTGCTGGACGTTGCGCCGCGCGGGGAGCGGGCGGCGATCTTGCACCGGCTGCTGGCATCGAAGCCAGATGCACAGACGACTGTGGAAGGCAGGGCAATTCCGGCGATGTCCAGCCCTACGTATTATTTCCGGTTTTATTTGAGCCGCGCGCTGGAACACGCGCGGATGGCGGATTTGTATCTGCAACAGTTGCAGCCATGGTACGACATGTTGCATCTCGGGCTGAGCACGTGGGCGGAGAATCCAGAGCCTACGCGATCAGACTGCCATGCGTGGAGCGCAAGCCCAAACTACGACCTATTGACTCTGGTGGCGGGAATCCGGCCGGATGAGCCGGGATTCAGGAAAGTGCAGATTACGCCGCATCTGCGCGGACTTCATCATCTGGATGCGTCGATGCCGCATGCCAGCGGGGAGATCCACACGGTGTATCAACTGGATGGTACGAGCTGGACTGCTACCGTGACGCTCCCGGCGGGGTTGAGCGGAGAGTTGGTTTGGGGAACACGCGAATATCCGCTGCACGCAGGGATGCAAATGCTCAGGCTCGCGGGCGAGGGGAAATGAGTCCGGAGGTCGTGCGCATCCAAATGAAAATCTTAGATTGAATTCCCGTGGAAATTCGTTCGCCAGATAACAAGGAGATTGGAGAACTAAAAATGAAGCATGGCAACTCGACAGCCATAAAACGCCCACAACGCCGGAAACGTCGCGAAAAACCGCCGGTTGAAATTGTCGGAGGCGAATTGAGAGTTTGGAGAGATCGGCATACCGACAGAATTGTCATTGATTCGCCTGTCTTCGCACCGGAAAAGAGGCTCATCTCTCTCACCGCGAGGCACGCACGTCACTTGGCAAGTTCGCTACTCCTTTTCGCTGCCGAAACGGAATCGAGTCCGTCGTTCACGGCGGCTACGTCTTCCAATCGGGTAATGCAGGATGCCGATCAGTCAACTTAAAAGGATTCAACCAGCGCTGGCATGCAACGCTGCGGCGCCTGATTCGCCACTTTGCGGAATCATTATTCAGAGTTTGCAAATGCAAGTCCGTTGAGATACGACAAAGTTTGAAGCTAATGGATCACGCGTAACAACTTAAGCCGAATGAGAGTCCAGGAGAAAGTGAAAGCGAATGTGCCCTATTTCGAGACGTGACGTTCTATCCGGATTAGCCGCTGCAGGTGCTGCCTCCATAGTGTCAGCTCACAGCGAACCGCGCCAAAGCTCCATCTCCAGCGACCCAGCGCTCCTCCCGATCGAAGAGCGCCGTCAACATGCAGACGCACTGCTTCGCCATTTCGCGGCAAGTGCGCCGCGGCTGCTGTGGGCTCCCGACGGAATCCTGAAATATCCCAGCGTTGCGCAAAGCCTGCCGGGCAAAAGTTACTCAACGCAACTCTGGGATTGGGACACGCTTTGGACCAGCCAGGGACTTTTTCGGCTGGCCGCGCTCGAACACGACGAGTCCCTCAAGCAAAAGCTCTGCGAGCACGTCTCTGGAAGCCTCTTGAACTTTCTCGATCACGCCTCACCGGGTGGGCAAATTCCAATCATGATGACCGCAGACGATCCAGACACATTTCAGGTTCTGGGGAAAAACGCGATCTCAAAGAATCAAGCCAAGCCCGTCTTTGGTCAACTCGGATTGCTCGCCTGCGATCAGCGTGGAGATGCGAGTTGGTTGGCGCCACATTTCGATTCGCTTCTGCGCTTCTACGATTCATGGGTGAAGAACAACGCCTCTCCGATTGGCCTCCTGGTCTGGGGCGACGATGTTGCAATCGGTGACGACAATGACCCAACCACATTCGGCCGGCCGTTCTTTTCCTCAGCGAACTTGCTTCTCAATTGCCTGTTCTATCAGGATCTTTTAGCGTCGGCGGAATTGGCGCGGCGGCTTGGACGCTCAGCGGATCATGACCGGCTTTCAAGCCAGGCGGAAGAATTGGCGCGAAGGATCCAGACCTTCTGCTGGGATCCCAGAGACAGTTACTACTACACGGTTGACGTTCAATGCGTCGATCGGCGAGCCGCGCTCATTCCAACCGTGCCGCGAGGGATGGACATGTCGTGGAGATGCCTCCCGATGAGGATTCAGATGTTTACTGGCTTCCTGCCGCTTTGGTGCGGCATTGCGCCTCAACAGAATGCACGGAAACTCATTAGCACAAACTATCTCGCGGACGACCGCCTCTGCGCGCTATGGGGCGCGAGGTCGCTTTCGTCCCACGAGACCATGTACTCCATGGAGTTTAGCTCCAACCCGAGCAACTGGCTTGGACCGGTTTGGATCATTGTGAACTACTTCGTATGGAAAGCGTTGCAGCGATATGGATACAAGAAGGAAGCGGATGCGCTGGCCGACAAGACGATCCTTTTGCTGTCAAGGGATCTTAAGGCGAACGGCTCACTGAATGAGTACTACCATCCCGACACGGGTGCAGCACTGAGTCACAAGGGATTCATAGATTGGAATCTTCTTGTCCTGGAAATGATCTGAAACGGAGAGCTCGTGTGAGAGCAACGTCATCTACCTTCTGCATCTCGGTGACTGAGATTAGTAGACCAGTGAGGCACCGCCTGCCTGCCGCCAACAGGCCAAAGCATTTATCAGGAACCCTCGGCTTCCCAATTACTCCCGAGAAACGCCGATTTGACCAGAAAAGACCTTCGCCCACCCTGAAGCTCACCACGGGAACCCGCCTGCTGAGCTAGCGCCGCGCCTTTGCCCGAGTCCGTCCGCGCCCCGCAGAAGATTGAATCCCGCCTCTTACACAGGTTCCCCGTGCGGGGATTCCGGCTCGAATTCGGCGTGAATAATGAGACTGAAAACTGTGGGGAAATTGTGGGGACTCTCATCGGAAAACGCGAGGAATCGGAGGTAAGACGAGCTTGCTCATGTCTCCCGTAAATCGTTGAAATTAGGAAAATAAAGTAGACAAAGGGAAAGCAAGGTAAACTGGCCGCGCGCGGCTGTTAACCGAAGGGTTGTAGGTTCGAGTCCTACCCGAGGAGCTAAATCCTCAAACATCACCAGCCGCTTCCACCTTCGACCTCGCCGAACCTCTCCGAATCCCAGACAGACTTTTCGAATCCCCTTCAGCCGGCTCAACCTGTATTGGAAGAGAGCTGTTGGGAAAGGAAATCACGAACCATGCTATACTTAGCTTGCGCTCAGTGATTTGGTCGTGAGCGGCGCTTTGCCCCCTGAAGGCAACTCTGCCTTGCACAGATTTCCCCAAGCCCCTACAGCGTAACCCTTGAGTTTCCGTCCCGGTGACTCAGCTTTTGGTCCGAGAATGGATCAGGAGTGAAGAACTGCTTGGCCACTGCAAAGTGGGTTGGCGGCGACGTCGGGACAGCGCATGTACTGCGCCCTAAAGGGTGCCGATCGGCAGCGTGCCGCTCGGCGTTTCGTGTAGCGTGGGTCAGTTCCGGGCCGCGGGCATTCTTGAAATGCTTGCCGCCAGTCCCAGGGACGTATTTGGTTCTTCCTTACGCGAATTTGTTTTAAGAAGGCTTGCGCCCATGAACGGGTCTGCGCGCCTCTATGTCCGGCTCCGTTTGCAGGCCTCCTTGAAATCGAGGCTCCCGGAGCTAAAAGGATGATTTTCTATTTTGACGACTCAGTTTTCACAGTTTTCACTTTCCCCTGCTTTGATGGCCCGGCTCGAAGCGAACCAATTCAAGATCCCCACGCCGGTGCAGGCCGCGGCGATTCCTCCCGCGCTCGAAGGCCGCGATGTCCTGGCCACGGCGCAGACCGGAACCGGCAAGACCCTTAGTTTCCTGATACCCATCATGGAAATGTTGCAAAAGACCGAGGGCCGCGATGCGCATGCTCTTGTCGTTCTGCCCACGCGCGAATTGGCCATGCAGATCGAAAAGTCCTTCCGGGCCATCCGCACCAGCCCTGCGCAGACCGTTGCTTTGGTTGTGGGCGGAATGTCGGAACGGGAGCAACTGGAGGCGATCAGACGCGGCGCGCGGTTGATCGTGGCCACTCCGGGACGGCTTGAAGATTTCCTCAAGCGCAAACTGGTCCGGCTCAACGGGATCAAGATCCTGGTGCTCGATGAAGTGGATCGGATGCTCGATATGGGCTTCGAACCAGCCATTCGTCGCATTGCGTCCACGATTCCTGCGGAGCGCCAGACCCTGTGCTACTCGGCCACACTCGAAGGCACGGTCAAGGATGTGTCGCGCAACTATCTCAAAAACCCGGTTCGCATCGAGATCGGTTCGACGATGAAGCCGGCGGAAAACGTCGAACTGCGCGCCTTCAGCGTGGATGCAGATAAGAAGCAGGAACTCCTCGAGCATTTGCTGAACGGCGAGGAAGGCAGTTTCCTGGTCTTTGTGCGCACCAAGCACGGCGCCGACCGCGTAGCGCGACGGCTTGTTCGCTCCGGCCATGCGGCCATCCAGATTCACGGTGACCGTTCGCAAGCGCAACGAAACTCGGCTCTGCGTAACTTTTCCGAGGGCCGTCACCGTGTGCTTGTGGCCACAGACGTGGCCGCTCGCGGCATCGATGTAGCGAACGTTGCCCATGTGGTCAACTTCGATCTGCCCAAAGTGGCGGAGGATTTTGTGCATCGTGTGGGCCGCACCGGCCGCGCTTCCGCCAAGGGGATCGCATCCACCTTTGCCGGACCCGCAGAGCGCAACGATCTGCGCAAGATCGAGCGCGCGCTGTCGATCCAGATGACGCACTTCCGCGTGCGTGGTGTGAATGTTGGCGCACCGAACGAAAACGCAGCATAGGCTCGTTTCACGTTCATGCAAGCCTTAATGTCAAACGCCTGGCAGTGATCCCTGAAGGATCGCATGCCGGGCGTTTGATTTTTGGGAGTCTGGGCAAGTGACCTGCGGCGCAATTATTTTGCGCTGCCCTGAGTGGGGGCCAGGCCCGGAGTTCCTCCGTCGATTCGCTGTAGTTTCAGATTTGGCCATTGCGTCGGAATCTGCTCGACTCTCGAGTTCGGCCATTGCGTTGGGATTGGCTCGCCTTTTGGATGCGGCCGAACAACAAGCGGAGACCGTACAGAAGAATCCTCATTGCGCGCAAAGAGTTCGACATGCGTTAGAGGCTCCACATGCGATTTCAAATCCATACAGGTCGAGCTGAAAAGATGGTCAAAATCAATCGGCGCGCTGGCTTGATTCGGGGAAGTGTTCGAACCTTGGCAATTGAAATTGTTGAACGCGGGTCTCAGCGCGGTCTGACCCGGTTGACCATTGCTGAAATCGAGCGGCCACTGAACCGCGGATAGCTTGCCAGGAGCTTGCGAGTTTCCAGGCGCAGTCGCCGTCGACTGGCAGAGGACCACGGTGCCCGGGAACAAAAGGAGAGCGAGAAACACGATTCGGTTCATGAAGAGTGCCCCTCCATTCCGGCATTTTCGTCGCTTCCAAGTATAGTCAGAAACGCGTGCAGGCGCATGGCTGCACCGGCCACGAGCGGGCCGGTTCTGAACTATCTGCGGATCTGAAGTGGTTACGGACGCTGAACGAGATCGAGTTCGATCAAGCCAGCGGAGTCACGAGCAGCTCGTCGATGGCTGGAGGAGGCGTGATTTCCGGCATTTTCACATCGATATAGCGGCCTTCAGCCACATCGGCAAACACGCGATTGAGCGTGTCTTCCGTCCTGCCGGAAGCTACGTGCAGCTTGCGCACCGCGCGCATCACCGTGGCCGACAACAGAAAGCGGTTTTCTATTTTGAGTCCGGCCGAATACACCAGTTTTGATCGCATGGGCGCCCCAATTCTCGGTAGTCGTACGTTTGCTACTGAGCCGGGCTCGTCTTGGTGTAGTCCGATGCACCACTTTGGTGCCTTAGGAGATCCACGCCGGAAACACAAGGATGAGGAGGGCTAAGGAGAGGAATAATCCTGCTGATCCCCTTTAAAGTGAGCATACGCTTGTTTGGATTCTTCTCCTAATTGCTGCCTCAAAACACCCGCAACTCCTGTGAATCGCTATACAAGCGCTTTGGGTCGGGATTCTCCGCCGGCGGGGATTAAATTTCCGGCTAGTGATATACTGAATGCTGGTCGTCGAATCCGACTTGGCGTTCTTGCCTGTTCTGCTATCCCGCTCAACTTGCAATCAATTCCACTTGAGTTCAGCGATACATCTCGCAACAAAGGAATTGTTATGGAACAGGGAACAGTGAAATGGTTTAACGATGCAAAGGGATTCGGCTTCCTTAGCCGCGCAGACGGCGAAGACGTGTTCGTGCATCATTCTGCCATCAAGAGTGAAGGATTTCGTTCGCTCAAGGAAGGCCAGGCCGTCGAATTCGACGTCGTCAAGGGGCCGAAGGGCCTTCAGGCCGAGAACGTCCGGGCTGTCTAATTGAGTGGATTTCCAGGAAGAGGTCGTCTTCGACTTCTTCCGGTTCTCACCGGTTTACCTGAGGATTCCAACACTCGGCGGCAGCGCTCTCGCGAGACATTGAGCGCTGAGGCCCCGGACAACTCCAGCGACATGGACGTTATCTGAATCGCTTGCCCTCTATGCAAACCGAGTTGATCCCCTGTCTGGCAACTCAAGTCGGAATTCATTTGACACTGCAATCGCGGAAAACCAGTCAATGAGTTCAACGGACTTTGCTGCGGATCGGTCGACCGCAATTGCGAGCGACCGAAGCAACACCGCAGAGTTCGGTGGTAATTCGAACGCAACACAAAACTGAACCACGGACGAAAGGGAAATATGGCTGAAGATCAGCAACTCATGTGCAGCGATTGCGGGCAGGCATTCACGTTTACTGCGGAGGATCAAGAGTTTTTCCGCGAGCGTGGCTATTCGGCGCCCAAGCGCTGCAAAACATGTCGCCAGGCCAAAAAGAACGAACAAGCGGGCGGCGGCGGTGGCGGGTACAGCCGCAGTTCATCGCAGGGTACAAGCGTGATCTGTGCCGGATGCGGACAGCAAACCACGGTTCCATTCGAGCCCCGTGGAGACCGTCCCGTTTATTGCCAGAACTGTTTTCAGGCGCGCAAGACCAGCGGCGCTGGCGGCGGCGGCAACCGGCGTGGTGGCGGCGGCGGCTTTGGCGGCGGCAGGGGCCGTTAAGAAATTGCGTTTCGAGCAACGCGGATAAATCCTCCCCCTCGCTTGCAAGGATTTAGCAGTTTCGGAACTTCTTGGGCGGTATTCGCCTATGTTTGATTTGCTCACCAGGTCGTCACATGTCAGCGGCGCCGAGTGAGCTCAACCATTCGTCGCCGCTCGACGGCGCAACAAACCCAGCGTTTCAGGTTTCACCGAGGAGATACTCATGAAGAAGGAAGTGGCGCCGAAAAAGGAAGTGCCGCACGACAAATATTTCCTCAAATCACTGCACCAGGAAATAGATCTCTACGATCGTAAGCTCTCCTATTTAGAAAAGTATGCTCAGTTCGATTCCATAGCCGATCGCGAGGGCGCCGCGAATAAGCTACTCACGAAACGGGCGACCCTTGCGGAGACGGCAAAGCAGCTGGTTGCCGACGGGGTGGAATTCAATCATTCGGATCTCCCTCGCTCCTTCCGCGCTTCGGCAGAAGTCAGCGCGGATCGGTGATCCGGGCTTAGTCCCCGGCGGGTCCAGTCCCGACAACTCGCTTCATTGCGATGGGCCGAGTGGAACTCCTTCCAGGGAGCCATGCGCGGCCATCCCAGGATGCGGATCTTCCCCTTGTGTGATCTCCACCATTCTCCGATGCGGCGAGTCATGGTCGAGGGATCGGCATTGGTAGAAACTCAATCCTTACACTTCACACGCAACGATCCCATCCACAAATTGCGCGAATGAATTTCTCTCAGCTCAGTGGAGGTTGGGATACGTTCTGTATGCGACAGGTTGAGCATCGAAGAAGGTTCCGCTCAGGCGCGAGGTCTTGAGGAGAACCTCGAAGTAAGGAAATCGACTCACGCCGAAGGTGTTGCGCAGGTTCTGCATTTGACTTTCAGAGGTGAGAAAAGCAGCCGCGGCGCCAGTGGCATCGGAGTCGGTTCCTGCAAGAATGATGATATTTCCCGTGTGGCTCGGGTTTGGCAAGTATGCGATTACGGCGTACTCGGTCAAGTTGCTCGATGTGCGGAAAATCGTATAGGTCGCCTGCTCTCCTGGTTTGGGATTGCGGTTTCGTATGATCGGCGTTCCGTGAGTGTAGTCGTAGTCGGCGACGAAGTTCAGTTGATCGTCGAAGAGGTCATCCCAGGGCACTGATTTCTTGCCGCCGATAAGGACCACGTTGTCGCGCTTGATCTCGTCCGCAGTAAAGTAGCGCGCCAGCGTGAGGTAATGCGGATAAGTAGCCGGAATCTCGCCCACCAGGGCCTGGACCGCGCGCACTGCACCAAAAGTCACCAGGTTGTGGCCCAGGATCTGGTACACGTCCTCTTTGCGATCCGCGCTCATATTAGAAGACTGAATCTGCTGAATGAATCCGCGGCTCATGTAGTCCCCAAGCGAGAGGGGATTATGGGTAATATCCTCCATCACGCTGGCCGAGTCGTCGGGCAACACAAGATCGGTCTGTTGGTGGGAGTCGAGGAATCCGCTCCAGAATGCGGCCAGAGCCGGCTGGCCATCCCAGGGGTAGACCGCCTTGCGCAGGGTGCGGTTCTGGACGTAGAGCGTGACACAGGCAAGAGCAAGCGACAGGCTTACAACGGGCCACACCCAAAACCGGAAGTTCCAACGACCTCGAGAGTCCGGGCGAGCCGCAGCCTCGTCAGCCACCGCAGCTCCCCGTGCAGGCTCTGGCTGCGCCGGCGCCTCGATCTCCGGCCGCTCCGCAAGCCTGCGGTGAAAAACCAGCCGGTAGCCGCCACGAGGAATCTCGAAGACGAAAGGCTCGTTGACTCCGGTGGTTTCAAAATACGATTCGATGCGCTTTCTGAGTTCGGTCGCGTTGACCCGGACAATATTATCTGCGCTGCGATCGTAGGAAGCCGGCCTGCCAAAAACCCGGGCACCAATCTCCGATTCATGAATCTCGGGAAACCCCTCTTTGAGCGACTGCTTTCCGACATAAAGTAGGAAATCGCGCAGGCGGGCCGAGCGGCTGAATTGCTCACTTGAGGCAACGCGCTCAATGAGCGCCTGTCGCTCTTCGATGGCGGGCAGTTCTTCCGTTTCACCCACGGCCGGATTTTCTGCAAGTGTTCCCATAACCGCGAATCAAGGTACGGTTCCAAGTCTACGCCGTGATCTGGCGGACGGCAACGCAAGCGACAAAGGCCGGGAAACGTATTCTCACAGCACTCTTAACAGGCAGCCCTTGCGGCCACCGGATGGTCCTTAACGCATTGAAAAACAAACACTTCTAAAACTCCTAGCGGTTAAAGACAAGGCATTCTTCCGGTGAATTAACTTGCGGGTCGTATCGTGCACTGCGAAAAATCGCTGTCCAGGTTCGACAATGCCGGGGACGAGAGTCCCCAGGCATACGCCCTTTGATGCAGTGGAGCGTTGCAAAGGCACGGATTCGCTGCATTCAGATCCATCGCTCAGGTCAGAGCGAGTCACACTTCAGGAGGAATCATTGGAAATGAAAACGTT
This sequence comes from Occallatibacter sp., assembly GCA_050013775.1. Classification (GTDB taxonomy): domain Bacteria; phylum Acidobacteriota; class Terriglobia; order Terriglobales; family Acidobacteriaceae; genus Telmatobacter. The sequence continues at coordinate 11,138 of JBEKEP010000030.1, forward strand.
CATCAGTTCCAGGACGCGCACCATATTTTGGCTGTTGATCCTCGCGGGGATCATCGCAGGAGCCGGTTCGCTGCAGGCGCAGCGGTATCTCGGCGGAATCAGCGGCACGGTGGCCGATCAAACCGGCGCCATCCTTCCTGGCGCGCAAGTGGTGGCCGTGGAAGACAGCACGCATTTCAAGACGGAAGTTACAGCCCTCGCCGACGGGGTGTTTTCTATGCCCACGCTCCCTCCCGGCACCTATACGGTGACGGTAACGGCCAAGGGGTTCAAGACGGAGACGAAAACCAACATCATCCTGACCGCAGGACAGATGGCTCAGGTCGATTTCAGTATGTCGCCGGGCAATGTCAGCCAGACAGTCGAGGTCGCCGCGGAGTCGTCGAATTTGATGGACACCGGTTCGCCAACGATTGCCATGACGCTTGATTCTCAGGCGGTGGCCGATCTACCGAACAATGGACGGAATCCCTATGTGATGGTGACCATGGCGCCAGGAGTTGTGGACACCGCCTCAGGCGGCTACTTCAACGGCAAGGCGAGCCAGTTCACCAATCCCTACAGCGGCGTCGCGGTGCAAGTTACCGTAGAAGGCAACTCCGGACACAACCGGCTGACACTGGATGGCATCCCAGACGATGCGCCGGAACGCTTTTCGGGCGCCAGCTACCTCGATTTCACTCCTTCGCCCGATGCGGTGCAGGAAACCAAGATTGAAAACGGCATCTTCGACGCGCAGATCGGTCACGGCAATGGCGTGGTGTCCAACGTCGTCGTCAAGAGCGGCTCCAACAGTCTGCATGGCGCTGCTTACTACGCTTTTCAGAACACCTATCTGGACGCGAATTACTACCAGAACGTGTCGGCCCACATAGCGCGTCCCAACAACCAGGTCAACCAGACCGGACTCGTGCTCGACGGGCCGGTGGTGCTGCCCAAGCTCTACAACGGGCGCAACAAGACCTTCTTCATGTTCTCGGCTGAGCGCTACGCAACGCACACGCCGCAGACTTTCAGTACGCGCGTGCCCACGTCGGCGGAATTGACCGGCGATTTTTCGGGCCTCTGCCCCAACGGCTTCAACTCGTCCGGCTTCTGCGCCTCGACCGGGGGCGTTCAATTGTTCGTTCCGAACTCGCCCGTGGATGCGAACAGCAACCGCACCGAGTTCTTCCTGAATAACAACATCGTTGCGTCCACCTTTGGCACCGCCGTTTACACGTGCACAGGCACGGGCCCCACGTGCGTGGTCACGAGTTTCGGTGCTCCGGTGGCAGGATCGTCGGCCATCAACCCGACCGGCGCGGCCCTGGCGGCCTACATCCCGGCCCCGAACGTCCCGGGGTCCACGGCGGCCAGTTCAGCCTCCCAACCCAACTATGTCTCCGCGCAGACTTCCTATCCGAGTACCTATCCCTCTTTCATCGGCCGTTTCGACTTTGAACTCGGCCAGAACGACAAGCTGAGCGTAATCGGATTCCGCTCCGGACTGACGCAGAGCTATCCGCTGGAAGGCTACACGAAGGGCATTGGGCCGAACGGATACGGTTATCACGTCTACCGCAACACCCGCGGCGGCAGCATGGACGAGACTCACCAATTCTCATCGACATTGGTGCTGGACTCGCGCTTCGGTCTTACCGAGCACCCCTTCGGGCTGCTCTACCCAGGTGCCCAGAACTTCAGTCTGAGCAGCCTGTCGATCAGCACAACAGGCCTGCCCTACAACAGTTTCCCCGGGGAATCGTCAAGCGACAGCTATTCGAGCCTGGCGCCCGGAGCCGGCGGCCAAATAAGCAATTCCGTTCTCGGTTCACTCGACGAGACTCTGGCCAAGCAGTGGGGACGCCACTCGCTGCGTGCAGGTTTTCAGGGCGACCTGCTGCGCTATAACGTGCAGAACCCGATGAGCGGATTCGGTAATGGTTCCGGCACTCCGGGCTTTAACTACGACCGCCGCTTCACGCAGTCGAACTCGGTCCTTTATGGCGCCGGCTCGGCTCCGGTTAGCAGCGGCGCCGGCTCCGGCGATTCGTTTGCTTCCATGTTGCTGGGCACTTTCTCAACGACCAACTACAACATCGGTATCGCATACGCCACGCAGCAGATCTATATGGCGCCTTATTTCGAAGATGACTGGCGCGTGAACAACAAGCTGACTGTGAATCTAGGTGTGCGCTACGATTACGAGTCGCCTCTGACCGAGCGCTTCAACCGGCTGATCTCGGGCTTCTGCACCACCTGCACCAATCCGCTGCAGGCTTCGGTTACCGGCCTGAACTTGAAGGGCGGTCTGCAGTTCGTCAGCCCGTCGAGCCGCTTCCCGTTCCCGCACGACACACATAACATTGCGCCTCGTCTTGGCGCAGCCTGGCAGGTGCGGCCCAATACAGTGGTTCGCGCGGGCTTTGGCATCATCTTCTTCAACACCATCGAGTCGCCGTATTCCACCGGCTTCAGCCAGGCCACCAGCTACAACAACTACACCGGCTCGACCCCCCTCAACTCCGATACGAACCCATACCCCACAGGCGTGGTCTTGGCCACTGGCAACACGCTGGGCCTGGGAACCGGGCTCGGCCAGAATGTCAACTTCAACGACCAAACGCACGTGCAACCGCGCGCCGCCGAGTACACGTTTAACATCCAGCAGCAGCTTCCATGGAACACAGCCTTGCAGGTCGCCTATGTCGGCTCCCGGCCCACGCGGCTTGAGGTCAGCAAAAACATCAACGCTCTACCCGCCCAGTATTACAACCTGGGCTCGGCCGAGGTCACTTACCTCAATACCAAGGTCCCCAATCCCATGGCGGGATTATTTGCCAGCACCTATGCCAATAACGCGACCTTGAATGCCGCAACCATCACGCAATCTACGCTGTTGCAGCCGTTCCCTGAGTTCGGTTCAGTCACCGAGCAGAACTCTTCGATAGGCAGCACGCCGTACAACTCGCTGCAGATTCAGGTCAGCCATCCCATGTCGCACCATCTCTCCATCCAGGGCAACATTACCTGGGACAAGCTGATGCTCCACAATGGATACCTCAACTCCGGCATCGACACGCATCTGGAATCGGTGCAGGACGGCAACTCCAACTTGCTGGCCAACGTATTTGGCACCTATCAGCTGCCCGCATTTGCCAAGAGCCCCTACTGGGAACGGATGACGATCGGCGGCTGGATGCTGAACGGCGTGCTGCGCATGGCCAACGGCAACATGATCGCGCCGCCAGGCGGCGTGAACATCATCGGACCGACTGGCGTTGCCAATCGCAGCTACAGCCACTTCATCAACACCTGCTACGAGAACACCAGCGGCGCACTCGTGATAGGCACAGGGGCTTGCAGCAGCGCGACGGACACACCGGCCTACATCCAGCGGCTATCCTTCACTACCCAAACCAACAGCAACGTCATCGGGACTCGCCAGCAGTTCTATCCGCGGTTGGAGGCCTCACTCTTCAAGGTCTTCCCGATTCGCGAGGCGACGACCTTTGAGATTCGTGGTGAATTCTACAACATCCTGAACACGCCGATCTTCAGTGGGCCAAGCACATCGCTCGGCAGCACCTCCTTTGGCATTGTTCCGCTAACCCAGGTCAACGACCCGCGCTACGGCCAACTTACAGCTCGACTGAATTTCTAATGTAGCCTCCTGTGCTGTGGACTTCCGAAGGGCATTGGCCAATTCGGAAGTCCACGGATTTTTTACTTATCAGAGACACTTTCCCAGCTGAGACGGGTGCGCCCGCTCCATCCGAATCGGGGATTTGCGAAATGGATTCGCGCAAGGTGCAAATCGGCATGATTTCGAGGCGGAATAGAGCTCTACTTCAGATTTTCTTAATGGCCGGTCTGTTCGCCACGGTGTATGGCCAAACGCGCATTCAACAAGATGCATTACATGCTGGATTTGCTAAGCCGCCAGCGGCAGCCAAAGTTCGCTGCTACTGGTGGTGGCTCAACGGCAACACCACCGCCGAAACCATCACGCGAGATCTCGAGGGCATGAAGTCCCACGGATACGGCGGAGCCATTCTCGTCGACGCCGACGGATCGGGCGAGCAAGGTAATCTCGAAACGCGTGTTGGACCAGCAATCGGCAGTCCCCAATGGATGGCTTTGTATGTTCATGCGCTGGCGGTCGCGCAAAAACTGGGCCTTGAGATCAGCCTGAATGTAACGAGCCGTTTGGATGTAGGCATCATCGGCGGCCCGACGGTGACTCCAGAAGACGCCATGAAGGTGATGGCGTGGTCGCGGCTCACCGTAGAGGGCGGGGGCACAAAGAAAGTCCTGCTCGCAGCGCCCGCGGCGCGAAACGGCTTTTATCGCCCTATCGCTGTCCTTGCCTATCCACTGCGTAAAGGAGCGCCACTGCCGGGATCGCCGGGAAGCGGCCGCGCGCCCATCCTGGACCTGGCATATAAGACGGCTTCAATGGAAACGGGATTTTCGATGGCCCCATCGGGGCGCGTACTGCGCGATGGGCCCGCGATTGCCGGGGACCAGGACGCCGATGTCAGTGACGTCATCGATCTCAGCTCGCACATCGATGAGAGCGGCAACGTGGAGTGGAATTTTCCGCCAGGAACGTGGGAGGTTCTGCGCGTCGGCTACACCGACTCACCCAGGACCGAACACATGGTTGGCGCCGCAGGAGCCCCGCTGGGATTGGCGCTCGACGCCTTGAACCCGGAAGCCTTTGACCACTATTGGCGCGATGTCGTCACGCCGTTGCTGGATGTGGCAAAACCATACATCGGCACAAGTCTCCGCTATCTGGTCACCGATAGCTGGGAAGCAGGCGGAGCCAATTGGACATCTGGATTTCGTGAGGAATTCAAGCGCCGACGCGGCTACGATCCGCTGCCGTATCTGCCGGTGGTGACAGGACGCATTCTTGGCAGCCGCGAAATCAGCAATCGTTTCCTCTTCGATCTGCGCCGCACGGTCGCCGATCTGATCGCGGAAAACTACTACGATCGCTTTGAGGATCATGCCCGCAAACGGGGATTGGGAACACATCCCGAAGCTGGCGGCCCGCACGGTGCGCCCATTGATGCTCTTGAGAATTTCAGAAGTTCGGATTTTCCGCAAAGTGAGTTCTGGGTGGTTTCCGGAACCCACCGCGTCAGCGACGACCAGCGTTTCTTCGTCAAGGAAGCCTCCAGCGCCGCGCACATCTATGGCAAACCGTTTGTCGCGGCCGAGGGGCCGACCAGCATGAATCCGGCCTCGTGGTCGGAATCTTTGAGCGGCGATGTGCAGCCCACGTTCGACCAGGCGCTCACCGAAGGGCTGAATCGCCTCTTCTGGCATGAATTCACGTCGTCGCCAGCGGAGTATGGATTACCGGGCCAGGAATACTTCGCCGGAACCCATCTCAATCCCAATGTCACGTGGTGGAATCAGGCCGGCGCCCTGGTGCTGGCCTTCGATCGCGCGCAGTTTCTCTTACAGCAGGGCCGTTCTGTTTCGGATCTGCTGTATTTCTATGGCGACCAGGTACCGGGATTTGTGCGCGTGAAGAGCGACGATCCGGCGCGCGTGCTGCCCGGATACGACTACGACGTCGTCAATGAAGATGCGCTCCTGCATCGCATGCAATTTGAAGGCCCCGATCTGCACACGCCGGAGGGTCTGCATTACCGCGCATTGACGCTGCCTGCTTCGCAACGCATTTCCTACGCGGCGCTGGTGTGGATCAGCAAGTTTGCGAATCAAGGCGGCGTCATTATCGGGTTAAAGCCAACCGGTCCCCTGGGGCTGATCGCTCCCGGCGAAGAGGCCGAGTACAAGCGCACCGCGGATGCCATCTGGGCAGGTTGCGCGGGCGGCGCGGCGACGGCTGGATACGGCCGGGGAACGGTCTACTGCTCGGCGGGCGCGCGTGATGCGCTGATAGCGATGGGAGTGGCTCCCGATTTCTCGTATCAGTTGAACGCGGCAGACACAAACGCCAAGAGTCAACAAACTTTCGAATTCGTTCATCGCAGAACGGCAAGTGCGGAGATCTACTTTGTCCGGAACACGCAGCCACGGGAGTTGGATGCGACACTTTCGTTCCGGGTACGCGGCCGTGCGCCGGAACTATGGAACGTCGATGACGGAGCGGCAACGCCCGCCGTGGCCTACAAGGAAACCCAGGATGGCCGGACGGAAATTCCACTCACTTTCCCAGCCAAGGGATCGGTCTTCGTCATTTTTGAGCGCCCCGCGGGACGCCATCTGGCCGGTATTGAGAAGGATGGAAACACCGTTTTCCCTTCGATCCACCCGGGTACAGGTGTTTTTTCGAGTGGGGATCACGGATTCGTCGCCACCGCCCCGGGGACGTATATCGCAACCGATTCTCAAGGAAGCAACACGACTTTCGTGATGAAGCCTGTTGACCTGGATACTCCGGCCGGGATGGCCTGGACGCTATCGTTCCCCGCCGGATGGGGCGCGCCTGCGTCAGTTCCTGTCGAGCATTTCCAATCCTGGACTGAGTCGACAGACTCCGGGATTCGCTACTTCTCAGGAACCGCGGTATATCGCACGACTTTGCAAATCCCTGCCGGCTTGGTTACCCCTGGCCGGCAACTCTGGCTGCAGATGGGCCAGGTGCGCGAGATTGCCACCGTTCTTGTGAATGGCCGCGCAGTCGATACCCTTTGGCGGCAACCCTTCGTCGCGCGGATCGATCCCTTCGTACATGCGGGCGACAACGCTGTCGAGATCAAGGTAACCAATCTCTGGCCCAACCGGCTCATCGGAGATTTGCAGCCATCGGCTAAAGTGCAGTTCGCGCACACCAATATTCGCGCCTACACCAAGGATTCGCCGCTCCTGCCTTCAGGTATTCTTCAACCCGTCACGTTGTCGGTTGAAAGTGTGCAGCAGTGGTGATCACGTACTAAGGGGAGGAACAGACCTCCACCGCGGGTTCACATTAGTGCTCGCGATCTAATCCTGCGCCTAATTCCGTCTGCAGCAGTCCAGTCCGAAAACCTTGTCTTCCGTCCTCTGCTCCCGCTTCCGTCTTGCCGCCCGGTCCATATTCACGTATAAATAAGTCAAAAGCCCAGTAAAAACCTGGTTGATGGCGGCCTGTCCTGTTTCTCAGAAGGGCGGCCAGGCTCAAGCTGAATGTGTATTCTAAGTCGCATAGACTCTGCTGCCGGACCACCATCGTCTGAAGAAGAGGAACACGTATGAAGCAGGGAAGAACCAGCACTGCGAAGCCATTGACGACCAACAAACACCTGATTCGGTGGGTGGAGAAGATGGCCGATCTCACGCAGCCAGCCGCGATCCACTGGGTCGACGGCAGCCAGCAGGAGTACGACTGGTTGTGCGACGAAATGGTGGCGTCGGGGACGCTGACTCGCCTGAATCAGGAGCGCTGGCCGGGATGCTTCTACGCGCGTTCCGACCCGCGCGATGTGGCGCGCGTTGAAGACCGCACATTCATTTGTTCGTATTCAAAGGACAGTGCCGGGCCCACCAACAACTGGATCGACCCCTTCGAGATGCGCAAGAAGCTCAAGGAGCTCTTCAACGGTTCGATGCGCGGCCGCACCATGTACGTTCTGGCGTTCAGCATGGGGCCCGTGGGTTCGCCCATGGCGCGCATCGGCGTGCAACTCACCGATTCGCCGTACGTCGTGGTGAACATGCGCATCATGACGCGCATCGGCCTGCCCGTGCTCGCCGAAATCGACAAGGGTGAGAAGCGCGTGGTGCCCTGCATGCATTCGGTCGGCGTGCCGCTCGCGCCGGGACAGCAGGACGTGCCTTGGCCCTGCAACGAAACCAAGTACATCGCGCATTTTCCTGAGTCGCGCGAGATTTGGAGCTACGGCTCTGGCTATGGCGGCAACGCGCTTCTGGGCAAGAAGTGCTTTTCGCTGCGCATCGCTTCGAACATCGCGCGCGACGAAGGCTGGATGGCCGAGCACATGCTGATCCTCGGCATGGAGTCGCCGCAGGGCGAGAAGACCTACATCGCCGCGGCGTTTCCTTCGGCCTGCGGCAAGACCAACCTCGCAATGCTGGTACCGCCATCGGTCTTCAAGGGCTGGAAGGTGACTACGGTAGGCGACGACATTGCCTGGATCAAGCCTGACGCGAGTGGCCAGTTACGCGCCATCAATCCCGAGTCAGGATTTTTCGGCGTAGCTCCCGGGACAAGCGAAAAGACCAATCCCAACGCCCTTGCAATGTTGCGCCGCAACTCGATCTTTACCAATGTGGCGCTCACGCCCGACGGCGGCGTGTGGTGGGAAGGCATGACCGACGAGCCGCCCGCCGAGTGTCTGGACTGGCGCGGCGAGCGCTGGACGCCCGAGATCGCCAAACAGACCGGCGCCAAGGCCGCGCATCCCAATGGGCGCTTTACCTCACCCGCTGCGCAGTGCCCGTCGATCGATCCCGATTGGGAGAATCCCCAAGGCGTACCCATCAGCGCAATCGTATTTGGCGGGCGCCGCTCCACCACCATGCCGCTCATCTTTCAGGCCTTTAACTGGAGTGCCGGCGTTTACGTGGGAGCAACCATGGGCTCTGAGACCACGGCCGCTGCTACCGGCGCCGTAGGACTGGTGCGCCGCGATCCGATGGCCATGCTCCCTTTCTGCGGCTATCACATGGGCGACTATTTCCGGCACTGGCTCAAGATGCAGAGCTTGCTGAGCTCAACGCCGCGCATCTTCCATGTGAACTGGTTCCGCAAGGATGATGACGGCAAGTTCCTGTGGCCGGGCTTCAGCGAAAACATGCGCGTGCTCAAGTGGATTGTGGACCGCGTGCACGGCCGCGCCCAGGGCAAAGAAACGCCCATCGGCTGGACACCTTACTACGATGACATGGAATGGGCCGGGCTCAACTTCCCGTTAGAGCAGTTCGAGAAAATGCAGGAGGTGAGCCGCGCCGCGTGGCGCAAGGAGATCCTCGGCCACGAGGAACTTTTCATCGACGTGCACGACCACCTGCCGCCGGAGATGATCTACCAGCGCGAACTGCTGATCTGCAGGATGTAGAGTGGCGCCGGACTCCAGTCCGGGGTCCCCGGCAAGCCCGCTTTTGGCTTGCTGGGGAGGGAGACCGGCTGTCGTCCGGGCGTCCACACCCGCACTCGTCGAGGGATTACCACGTAATCACCAAGTCAATGCACTACGCCACGCTCCGCTCTACAACCGGCTTGAACCCAAGCTTCTCCCAGAAATCACACACCAAAGCCACTGTTTCCTCGCTCGTGGCGGGGGCGGCGCGCAGCGTGATGCCGGGTGCCGCGCCTACGGCCAGATCCGTGGCCGCCACGGCAATGGCGATGCATTTTTCCGGCCGGTTGGTGCAGCTGGCAAGATCCGCGATGGACAGATTGGTCGTCGGCGTGGCGATCACGGTGCGCGGCGGCGCCATGCGGTCCAGCAGCCACAGAATCTCCAGTTTTGATTCCAGCTCGTCGGGCACGCAGTCGATAGCAAGGTCCGCTTCGCGCACCGCGTCTTCAATCGAGGAGACGAAGGCCACTGCGGGCAGCGCGTGGGGGCTCAGCTCTTGCCTGATCGCCTCCCGCGCATGATGCAGATTTGCGGGCATCACGTCCTCAAGCAGCACGGGAAATCCCGCGCGAGCCGCACCCAGCGCCAGCCAGCGTCCCAGCGGCCCGGCTCCGATGATTGCGACAGTCGTCACTGGGGCTTACTTGGCGGCAAGGGCCTGGGCCACTTCCTCGGCGCTGGGTCGCGCTTGGAGCAAATGCTCGGCCACCCTGGCCCGCTCCTCGGCGGACAGACTGGGAACAGTAGCCAGCACCCGGCGCAGGGTTACGGCAACGTCGTCAATGTAGTTCATCAGCCGGATGGCTTCTCCTGAAAGCGGCATGATTCTCCTCGAAAGTATCGAAGTCCGTCCTCATTGTAGGGCGCGAGGCCGGTAGGTGCGAAGCCGCGCCGAGTTTCAGCCATGGCGCTTCCTTATTTCGCCGTTGCGACCCCCACATCCGGCCTATATACTCCTTGGACTGCCGTAACGGTCCGGCTGGCCGTGGCTCTGCGCAATGCCGGGCGCGGCTCGCCAGTATGAAGTGAATCGGCCGTCAATTTTCCCAGGGAGGCTCGCAAGCATGGGTTGGATTTTCTTCCTTTTGTTTATGGTCTTCGTCATGGTCTCCGGCATCCGACGGGCGCAGCGTGCAGGCCTGTGGAGTTGGTCGAAGTTCGCCTTATCCCTCGGCTTCGTAGCCTTCATGTGCCTGCTGGTGACCTCGCCGTTGATCTTCATGAGTACGAGCAGCGCGTATCTCATTCCGGTCTATATAGCCACTTGGGTTGTGGCGCTCGGGTTCCTCGTGTGGTTCATCATCGTGGCGCGGCGCTGGAAGCTGCCTGACGGCCGCACGTCGCTCGAAGCCGACCGCGATGCTCGCCGTCAGGGCCAGTGAACGAGAGCCCGTGCAGGGCGCGTGTTCCGCGAATCCGGACTAACTTGCTGACTTGCTCCCCACTCCCTGTTTTACGGATGCTGCTCGATCGAAACATTCACCGTCGAGGTGTTTCCCGAAGCGGCAAGGCCCATGAGATTTGTCGCCACGCCGGGCAGCGAGACGGGCACGAAGGTGACCGAGCCATCGATGGCTGTGGTGGCCGTGGAGGCTTGCGTCGCCAGCAACGCCCCTGGTCGGCAGACCGCGTTTGGGGAACAAGGCGGCGTCCACGCGTAGAGGGCCTGGTAGAGCGCCACTGTGCCGCCGGCCATAGGGTTGCCGTCCATGTCGAGAAGACGCAGCGCGATCTGATTCGGAGTGCCTGACGTAGCCAGGCTCTGGCTGGTGCCGGAAATGGCTTCGAGCGCCGCGTACTCCGGCCGCGCACCGAAGGCGGTGAAAGCGACGCACTGGTTGGTGCCATTTAAACAAGCATTGATGCTGGCGGTTTGGCCTTCGGCGAGCGGGCCCACGCTGAGCGTTTGCGCGGCGATGCCGGAGGAGTTGGTGGTAACCGCAGCCGGGCCTTGCACCGTGATGCCGCTGCCCGGGACCGCTTGCCACGTCACGCTCTGGCCGCCGAGAGGCACGCCGCTATTCAATACCAAAGCCTGCACGGTCCACGTGAAGGTGGCGCCGGCCGCGAGCGAAAGCTGCCGCGTAAGTGAGGAAAGCACTGGCGGCGTTCCACCCACGAATTGAGCTTCGAGAGTCGAGCCGTTGGTGAGCGCAGCAGCGACAGTGGACCAAGTCGAACTTGTCGCGGTCACGTTCATGGTGGCGCGCCCGTCGCCCGTAGCCACCACCGAACAGACAGGCAACCCGCAGCCGAGCGTGGCCGCGCCGCTAGTTACGGTGTAGATGACAGTGACCCCGCCGGCGGGTGCAAGATTCGAGCCCAGCGCGGTGACGGAGAAGGGAAGCGGCTCGCCAATGGGCACGGTACTGGCGGGCGCGGAATTGAGTGTGAGCGCGTCGCCGTTGCCCGAGTCGTAGCTGACGCCGCCGGGAATCACCGCGGCTGCGTACAAGGCAGGTTGATCGTTGACATCGACGTCGACCGATCCGGTGACGCCCACAGGCGCCGGCGGCACCACAGCCGTAATTTGATTGGGCGAGATGCTGGTCACAATTGCCGCTTGGCCGCCCACCATGACAGTGTCGGCCAGGCGAAAGCCCATGCCCTCGATCGTGATGGCTCCGCCCGACGCTGGCAGGCGCGTGGGTGAAACTGTGTCAGCGTAAAGCACCCAGCCGTTGTAGGCGTAGTCGGGTCGGCCATCGCCGCGCAGGTCGGCGATGCCAATGCGGACAATGTCGTCGCCGTTTGTCGCCACGCGCAGCCAGGTCTCGCCCGCGGCGTCGCCATTCAGGCCTGGCGCCGCGCCCACTGCCGTCGCGCCCACGGGATCGAACGCGTCCCACACGCCGATGGAGGGCATGGCCTTGGACTCTGTTGGGGCGCCAGTTTCGTCCAGCGCCTGTGTGACGACGGTGAAAATGCGATTGCCGCGCACCGGAAATGTGAACCAGTCGCTTTGGCCCACCTGGCTGAGCCGCCCGCACCAAAGACCTCCCTCGGGCATCGCACGCGGCTGAGCCTCGGTTCCAATGGCGTCGGAATATCCGCCGACGGCGGAGTTGGCCGCAGTGATGTTGAGAGTTTGCGTGCTGCCTGCAGAGAGATTGGCGAGCGAGACCGCGTTGAGCGCGCCCGAGGGCGCGACCTGCCCTTGGTTGTAAGGGCCCACGGAGTTTTCGAGAATGTAGAGCGGGTTAATGGCCTCGAAGCTGACCTCGTAGTTGGCCGAGGTCACGCCGGGCGGCAAGGGAACGCCGCTCAGGTTGAAGAATCCCTGCAAAGAGGGGTCGTTCGATCCCCAATTGGTCAGCAAGTTGCCGTTCGCGTCGTTCCAGCCCGTGACGGGATTGCCGTGATTACCGTTGAAGAGCGCGCCCGTCCCGGCGGTCACCGTGTACTGGTAAAGCGGATTGCCATTAGCATCGAGCGGGCGCGCCACCACGTTCACACCCTGCATCCCGTAGCCGGTGCGAAAGCTTACTGTGCCCTGGATTGAGATGGTGTTGGCCGCGGTAAGCTGCTTGCCAGGGAAATTTGCGAGGTTGGCTGCGGTAATGGGATAAATTCTATTGACCGCGGCGATGTCGTCAAAGCGCAGCACCGTGGGATTGGGAATGCAGGCGCCGCCGCTTGCCCCACAGGCGCCGCTCATGGGTTCCATAACCGGCCAGCCCAGCGTGCCCCCGTTTTCGTCCTCGCTCAGCGCCTCGGGATTCACCTGCGCGTCATCGAGCCCGAGGATACGGCCAAAAGCTCGCTCCAGCTCAAAGCTCATCATCTCGATCATGTTGGCGTTGGTGGTACAGAGGCCGTTCAGGATGATGACGCCGTGGGCAAAGGTCGCGTCGGTATTGAAGTTGTCGAGCCAGACATAGACACCGTTGTTCTGGCAAGCATCGGGCTGGCTGGTGGTGGCGCCGAAAATGGTGTTGGTCACCGAGCCGTCCGCGTCGTAGATGACGGCGATGGGATAGTTGGTGGCCGCGGGCGTGATGTCGGCGGGCGCAATGATCTGGCCCGGCGGGTTAGCGAGCCCGGACGAGTTCACCTGAATATCAGCCCCGTTCACGTCCTCGTTCAACGGGCCCATGTCTGTGAGCATGACGCCGGCCGTGGGCACCGCGCTCCACAATGCGGCAGCGGCGTCCACCATGGCCGTAGCCTGCGCGTTCGAGACCGTGTTGGAGAGCGGGCCCTGGTCCACGTAATAGTTCACCCGGCCACCGGCCCAGTGCAGCGGCTGGCCAAGAACCGCGGCATTGAAGTACGTGGTTCCGGCAATATATTTTGGCCCGCCCGCCAGTACCATGGAGGGCGCGAAGAAAAGGGAGAAGCATAGAAGGCAAAGCGGGAGACGGCCGACCATGCGGCGGTCGGCCGAAGCGATGCGCGCGAGCACAGGAGCAGTGATGGGCACGGAATCCCCCAGACGGAACACCAGAGGGCATTGGAAGGTCCAAAGAGATTCCGCGGTTCTTAGAGCTTTCTAAGACCGTCGTGTCCTTCAAGAACCGGGTGGTGCGGCCTTTGCGGCGAATGTGAGTTCTCTTAGAGGCTGATCAGCGCGGGTTCATCGGTTTGAAGTGGCGCGGCGAATGAGAAATTCTTCATCGAACACAAGAATCGTGAGAAAAGACTCATTGTGATCGCCGCCAAGCCCCGTTCGCCGACACCAGAGTCCAATCTGCCCTCCGCGTCATCTCATAGAAGCCAAGGAAGGTCCGGTGCGGGCAGCGCCGCAACATGCTGCCTACTCAGGGCTCTTCCAGCTACAATCAACACGGGATAACCCATGGCAGATATTCGCGATACTGTGATCCTAGGCTCCGGCTGCGCCGGATTGACGGCCGCGCTTTACACCGCGCGCGCCGGGATGAAACCGCTGGTTCTGGAGGGCCACGAGCCCGGCGGCCAACTCTCGATTACCACGATGGTCGAGAACTTCCCCGGCTGGCCCGAGGGCATCCAGGGGCCGGAGTTGATCGAGAACATGAAGAAGCAAGCGGCGCGCTTTGGCGCAACCTATGAGCACGCCCTGGTGTCTCGCGTGGAAGTGGACGCGCATCCCATCCGCGTGCACACCTCGACGGGCGAAATTCATACGCGCACACTGATTGTGGCCTCGGGTGCCAGCGCACGCTGGCTGGGCCTGCCCAGCGAACAGGCGCTCATCGGCCACGGCGTATCGAGCTGCGCCACCTGCGACGGCTTCTTTTTCCGCGACAAGCCGATCGCCGTAGTGGGCGGTGGCGATTCCGCGATGGAGGAGGCAATCTTCCTCAGCCGCTTCGCGACGAAAGTCACGCTGCTCCATCGGCGCGACTCTTTCCGCGCCTCCAAAATCATGCTGGAGCGCGCCATGGCGCATCCCAAGATCGAATTCCGCAGCAACACGGTGGTCGAAGAAGTGCTCGGTGTGGACGAAAAGGACGTGAACGGCTTGGTCCTGCGCGACGTGCGCACTGGCGAGCGCAGCGTGCTTCCCGTCAGCGGCCTCTTTCTGGGTATTGGCCACGTGCCCAACACTGGCATGCTCGCCGGACAGATCGATCTCGACCACGAGGGCTACATCAAAACCACGAACAATGTCTTCACTACGCGCAACGGCGCCGTAGTTCCAGGCGTATTCGCCTGCGGCGACGTGCAGGATCGACGCTACCGCCAGGCGATTACTGCGGCGGGATCCGGCTGCATGGCCGCGCTTGAGGTGGAGAAGTATCTCGAAGAGCGCGGGCGCTGAGCATGCTGCTGGAACCAACTCACCAGGTGTGAAATGCAAAGAAGACCGCGCCCACCAGGAAGAGCGCAGCGACTCCGTGGTTCCAGCGCAGATGCTCGCCGAAGTAGTATGTGACGAAGACGCCGAAGACTACCAGCGTGATCACTTCCTGGATCACTTTGAGCTGCACCGGACTGAAGCGTTCATAGCCGATGCGGTTGGCCGGAACCTGGAAGCAGTATTCGAAGAAGGCGATCCCCCAGCTGACGAGAACCACCTTCCAGAGCGCATCCTGGCGGAACTTGAGGTGCCCATACCAGGCAATCGTCATGAAGATGTTGGAAATGGTGAGAAGAACAATGGTCCACATTTCGCTATTTTATGGACAGAGTACGGATTGAGTTGTGAATTCGTTTTGAACTGGCCGGATTTTCAGGACTGAGGAAGAAGTGACTGCGCTCAAAGAAAATCTGGAACGGTTGGAGGATGCGATCTCCGCGGCCTGCCGCGCGGCCGGGCGTGCGCGCGGCGAAGTCGAGCTGATGGCTGTCTCGAAGACCTTCCCCGCCGAGGCCGTTGCCGAAGCCGCGGCCCTGGGGCTCACGCTCTTTGGCGAGAATCGCGTGCAGGAATTCGGGGCAAAAGTCTCGCACGCAGCAGAACACGGAACGTGGGCTGTGCGAGACCGGCTGCGCTTCAACCTCATCGGCCATCTGCAATCGAACAAGGCCGCTCGCGCGGCGGAGCTTTTTGATGGCATCGATTCTCTCGATTCGGTGCGCCTGGCCGAGCGCTTGGACGAAGCTGCGGGCCGGTATGGCAAACGGCTGCCGGTGCTGATCGAAGTGAAGCTCAGCCCCGAGGCGGCGAAGACAGGTCTGGAGCCGGAATCGGACGAGGCAGCGCAACTGCTCGAACGATTGCCCGACTTCTTAAATCTGGATGCACGCGGCCTGATGACCATTGCGCCGTGGGGCGCGCCCGAGGACATGACGCGCGCCTGTTTCCGTAGCTTGTGTGCCTGGCGCGACCGCTGGGCATCGGTGCATCCAAATCTGCATCTCAATGTGCTCTCCATGGGCATGAGCGGCGATTATGCGCTGGCCATTGCCGAGGGTTCGACACGCATCCGCATCGGTACGGCGCTCTTCGGCAAGCGCACGCCGCCGCCCACGGAGCCAACATTGGAGTTGGAGTGATGTTGCGCGCTGCGCCGTCCGGAGTCACGCTTGCCGTGCGCGCACAGCCCGGCGCAAAGAAAACTGCCATCATCGGAATCTACGGCGAGGGCGCAACTGCGCTGCTCAAAATTGCCGTGCAAGCCCCGCCGCTCGAGGGCCGCGCGAATGAAGCGCTGATTGCGTTCCTTGCCCGGACCTTCGACCTGCCCAAAAACGCAGTCGAACTTGTTTCCGGCGAGCTGTCGCGCAGCAAAGTGTTTCTACTGCGGGGAGCGAGTTTGGCCCATGCGGTGGCCGTTTTGGCAAAGTGGGTTGAATTTTAATTTAGTGTTTTGCTGCCTGCTGCCGTCGTAACTCCGTCTCGAAGGCCTGCTCGCGATCAGCCACGTAGGCCTGGTATCCGGCGGGATCGATGAACGCATCTTTGTCGCCGGCCTTCCAGCGCGCGTATTTTTCTGTCAGGTCAAAATAGCCGCCGTGCGCACCGAGAAAGATGTCGGAGGGCAAAGCGCGCAACACTTCAAATTCATGCTTGTAATCGGCAGCAATCTTCGGATAGACGGTGTTCCTCACCAGCTTGTATCCCGGATTCACATTGGGGCTGCCGACGATCACCACGTGCAGCAATCGGCCGCCTTCACTCTCGTCCAGCGCCCAGGTGGTGGTGCCGCGCGTATGCCCGGCGGTCAGATGTGCGGTCAGCACCGTGCCGCCTAATTGGACGGTATCGCCATCGTTCAGCACGCGATCAACGTGTGCGGCCGGGTATTGCATGTCTTTCCTTGCGCCGTACGCAAAATCGCTCTTGCCGCCCGACTCCACCACTGGCACGTCGCCGTTCATTACAAAGTATTTTGCGCGGGTCTGCTTGATAATCTCCGCGCTGCCCGCGCAGTGATCGCTGTGCGCGTGGCTGATGAGCAGAATTTTGATATCGCTGAAGTGGAAGCCAAGCGCCTCAACGCTCTTGCGGATGAGCGCCGGAGATGACGTGAGATTGCTGTTGATAAGGATGAGGCCTTTGGGCGTAGCGACAAGGTACGATGCGAGATCGGCGCTGCCAACGTAATAAAGATTGCCGGCGATGCGGAACGGCGGAAAGGGTTGCGTCCAAGTAGGATCATTAGTCGCCGAAATCCGCGGCGTCCAAAGAAGAAATGTGAACAGCGCCAGCGCACAAATCAGTTTGTCTGGTTTCATGATGCTCCGGTTGCGGCCAGTTGTTCTTTCACCATCTCAATGGCGCGCTCCAGATGAACGCCGCGCGAGCCTTTCACCAGCACCACGTCTCCGGCGCGCAGATTTTGAGCCAGCCATTGGCCGGCGGTCTTGGCATCGCGGAGAAACACCGCAGGCACGCCGCCGGCGCAGGCTGCTGTGGCCAGATGTTCTGCATTGCCCTGTACGGCGACGACCAGGTCGAGACCGGCCTCGGCGGCAGCGCGTCCACAGGCGATGTGCAGCGCGGGGCTGTGCTCGCCCATCTCCAGCATTTCCCCGGCAACCAATATGCGGCGGCCCTCGGCAGGCCGCGCCGCCAGGGTGTGGATCATGGAGCGCAACGCCTCCGGATTCGAGTTGTAGCTGTCGTTGAGAATCGTGGCGCCGCCAATCTCAATCACCTGGCCGCGCTTGTCACCCGCCGCGACGGACGCGATAGCCTTCACCGCGGCGTCGAGATCGACGCCCGCTTCGAGCGCGACGGCGAGACCCGCCAGCGCGTTCGATGCGTTGTGCGCGCCCAGCATGTGCAGTGTGAAGTCGCCCTCATGCTCGCGCGCGCGATAGCGAATGTGCAGGCCCTTGAGATCTTCGGCGACCGAAAGAATCTGCGGGTCGGCGCATGGGCCGCTGCCAAAATACACCACGCGCCCGTGAAAATCGCGGCCAAATTGAGCGGCATAGGCATCGTCGCAATTCAAAAAGGCCACGCCGTTCGCGGGCAGGGCTTCAATTAGTTCGAATTTCGCGCGGGCAATGCCGGCTTGGCCTTCTTTGAAGTTTTCAATGTGCGCCGTGCCGATGTTGGTGATCACGCCCCAGTCCGGCGTGGCAATGCGCGCGAGAGCCGCAATCTCGCCCGAATGATTCATGCCCATCTCGACGACGGCGACTTCGTGCTCCGGCGTGAGACGCAGAAGTTGCAAGGGCATACCGAAACCGTTATTCAGATTGCCCTGGGATTTGAGCACATTGAACTTCGCCCCCAGCGCGGCGGCTACGGCTTCCTTGGTGGTGGTTTTTCCGGCCGATCCGGTAATGGCGACCACGAGGCGGCCCCACTCGCGGCGAACGTGCGCGGCCAGCGATTGCAGGGCGAGGAGCGGATCTTCGGCGATGAGAAGCGGGCGGGCAAGCGCGGCATCGGGCAGGGAAGCGACGCGCGTGCGCGACACCACGGCGGCCACGGCTCCCCGCTCGAACGCAGCGGTGACAAAATCATGGCCATCCAGCCGCTCGCCACGAACCGCAAAAAAGAGCTCGCCTGTCGCAACCGTGCGCGAGTCGATGGAATAGGCCTTCGCGACCAGCGCGCCCGCATTTGGCACGCTCGTCGGCGCCTCGAGCACCGCGCCGGCGCCCATCGCCGCTTCTGCCAATGTCAGATTCATTGCCCTTCACCATAGCCCAAATCGCGCAGAATGAAAAGCGCAACCTCGGCGTCGTCGAAAGGCACGGTGCGGTCGGCGAGGATCTGTTCCTTCTCGTGACCCTTGCCTGCCAGTAGCACCACATCGCCGGGATGCGCGGCCTGGAGCGCGAGGCGAATGGCTAATGCGCGATCTACTTCCACGGTGTATTGGATGCCGGTGGATTGCAATCCGGGTTCAACCTCGGCTAGGATGGCCGCCGGATCCTCGGAACGCGGATTGTCGCTGGTGGCGACGACGAAATCGCTGCCTTCGCCGGCAGCCCGGCCCATTCTTGGCCGTTTCGTGCGGTCACGATCGCCGCCGCAGCCGAAGAGCGTGATCACGCGCGCGCCCGCGGCTGCGGTCATCTGCCGAGCCAGTGCCGTCAAATTACGCAGGGCATCGTCGGTGTGCGCGTAGTCGACAATGACGGTGAAGGGCTGGCCGCCATCGACAGGCTGAAAGCGGCCGGGAACGGGCAGGAGCATGGGAACGGCCGCGGCGAGATGCGAGAATGCAACGCCGCGCGCGGCCGCTGCGGTGAAGGCCGCAAGCAAATTCAGAATGTTCACTTCGCCGGCGAGGCGCGAATTGAGGCAGGCGGATCCGGCCGGAGTCTCGAGTTCGATGGTGGCGCCTGCAGGCGTGAGCCGGTAGCTTGCGGCGCGCCAGTCGCCCTTGCCAATTCCATAGGTGCGAATCTCCGCCCCGGCTTTGCGCGCCGCTTGGGCAAGCTCTTCCGCGCGCGGGTCGTGCGCGTTCAGAATGGCGACACGTGGCGCCGGGTACACCGTGCCGTCGAAGAGCAGTCGCTTGGCGGCAAAATAATTTTCCATCGAGTGGTGGTAGTCGAGGTGGTCGCGCGTCAGATTGGTGAAAACGGCCACGTCGAATGGGATGCCGATCATGCGGCCCTGGTCGAGCGCGTGGCTCGAGACTTCAGTGACGAGTTCGGTAGCGCCGCGCGACACGCCCTCGGCCATCAGTTCGAAAACGTCGCGCGACTCGGGCGTGGTGTGAATGGAAGGGCGTACCTCTCCGGCCACATGGTACTCAATCGTCCCGATGAGAACCGTGGTTCGCGCGGCGGCGTTGAGGAGCGACTCGATCAGGTAAGCCGTAGTGGTTTTCCCGTTGGTACCGGTGATGCCCGTGGCGGCAAGTGCGCGCTCGGGATGACCAAAGAATGCGGCCGAAGCCTGGGCGAGGGCGCGGCGCCCGTGCTCGACGTGAAGGATGGGCAGGCCGGGCTGATACACCGTGAGATGGTCGAAGGTCTGCGCGGAGTCCGTGACGATGCCAAGCGCGCCGGCGGCGAGCGCCTTCTCGACGAAGCGATTCCCGTCAGTCGATCCGCCCTTCATGGCAACAAATACCGCGCCTGGGCGCACGCGGCGCGAGTCGTACTCAATGCCTGTAATTGCAGCAGTAGAGCCGCCCGCGAAGCCAGCGGAAGTGATTTCTGCGATGAGTTCGTTCCAAATCATATCGGGTTTGATTGTAGATGGTGCTGGAGCAGCAGAGCGGACCGTTGAGAAGGGAAGGGGCAATGCTTATGGAAACGTCTCAACAAACTTGCTGACACCAGCCATCAAGACCTGCCGCCCGCCATCGATCTCCGCAGTTTTCTCAGCCACCTCAAGCAGCATGGCAAGGGCGCTCTTCATGGCTTCGTACTGCCCCTCGGCTTCGAACTGCGAGCTGAAATAGCGCGTGTGCAGCATCCAGCCATAAATGCCGCAGGTAATGGCGAAGGGTGGATAGCGGCAGTCGCGCTCCAGGGTAATGCGCGCACCGAGCGAATACTCCTCGTCGCGCACAACTGTTCCTTCTTCTGAGCCCGTTTTGCCCAGCGTGCCGCCGTTTTCGAATCGATGCCAGGAAAAATTCGCCACGCTGTGAGATTAGCTCATCTACCGCGCGCAGCGGACGACGATTTTAGTTCCAGGCGTGACCATGGCCCCGGGAGCAGGCGCCTGTTCGTGCGCGGTTCCACTGCCGGTGATCTCCACCTCAAGGCCGGCACTGCCTGCTTCCTCAATCACCTGTCGTACCG
>JBEKEP010000031.1:0-31173 GCA_050013775.1 Occallatibacter sp.
TTTCCCGCACGCACGCCTGCCTGCTGCAGGCGCTCGGCAATGGCCAGGGTCAGCGCCGCGTGCGTTGAAATCCCGCGCCCGCCTAGCCCATTCACTTTCAGTCCAATGGTTTTGCCGGCAAGAATATTTGCAGGAATGATGCTCTTCCACGCGTCAACCGGATTCTGCCGCCCGGTGTAGGCAGCCATCGCCTTATCCAGCAGATGCAGCACCCGCTGTTCGTCGGGTTGCGCTCCCGTATCATGCAACGACGCATCGCGCGCGATCACGACTTTGGATTTGCCAGCCGTTGCGCCGGCAAATGCCAGCCTCTCCGCGGCAGCCGTTGAACCCAGCAGCACAGCACCTGCGGCTGCTTCTTTCAGAAATTCCCTGCGGCTTTTCATCGTTCTCTTGCCTTCGTTCTCGCGGCCGGCCTGCTTATCGATCTAGCCCGCGTTGCCCCAACACGTGATCCTCAAAACCCAGCACGTACCACATTCCGCGCCCGGAGAATTTTCCGGTAAACACGCGCATTACGCATCGCTTGCAAAGCTTCACCACATCGGCAATCGCGGTAAAAAATCCCTCGCGCGATCTGCCCGCGTGCAGAACAGCCACTCCATTTGCAAGCAGGATATTCGCCATCTCGCGCACATCCGGCACATACACATGCGTAGGATCGTCGCAAAACTGCAGCGTCTCGTCCTCCGAGTGCGGCAGCGACAAACTGCGCAACGAGGGAAACGCAATCCAAATGTATCCGCCCGGCTTGAGCTTGGCGCACAGCGTCGCCACCACCGGCGCCGGATCGCGCATGTGCTCCACCACGTGGTTCAGAATCACGAAATCATAGCTGGCATTGGGAATCGCTTCGTAGCCCGAACCGTCGTCGCCGAGTGGAAAGAACATGTCCATCGCAGCCACGTCCGCATCGCTCAGCTTGTACCGCTGAATGTCTGCGCCCGAATAGAAGCAACCAGGAAACCATCGCTTCGTCACCGAAGGCGAGCCGTTGCCGCAGCCGATGTCGAGAATGCGCGGTGAAGGCGCTGTAAGCCTCGCGCGCACCATGCGGAATTTCATCGGACAATGCGCCATTCGCCTACCCACTCCGATTCATATTGTCAGCACTACAGCCTTGCTTCCACGCCACGCGCCAGCACCAGCAATGCTTGTTGCGTCCCCGGCGTGGCGTCATAGGCCACAATGCGCACCAGGTACGGTCCCTTGCGGAAGATCACGCTCTGCTCGAACGCGACGCCAGCATCGCCTACTTGTACGCTCTTGGCGCCGCTCGAATCTCCCGTTTCCAGAATCTTGCGCGCCCCCTCGGAATCTCCCATAGTGTAAATGTCGACCACCGCGCCCAACTGATTCTGATACTTGTAGTCGGATGTCGAGGTGGAAACGACGCCGGCCGCGATGTACTGCTCGGCGTCGCCGTCGATGTACTGCCAGAGGTCCTTGGCCTCATAGACGCGCGTGTCGCTCGATTTCTCCCATCCCGCCACGGCTCCCGACGGCGGAAGCGGATCGACAGCCTTCTTCTTGCATCCCGCGCTCACGGCCATGAGAGCAATCACCACTGATACCACCGCCAACATCTTTTGTCCTGATCGGGCCCTTTGCGAATTCACTCCTTCACCCCTTCACTTTTTCACTTGATTCACTTCCTCGTTAGCAGAATCTGACTGCTGGGCGAGCGGCTTTCGCCAATACTTGTCACGCATACGGCAGGATGATCCTGCAGCGGGCAGGCGTATTCGCATGCGCCGCAGCCCACGCACCGACTGGGATCCACGCGCGGCTGCTTCAGCGTCTTCGTCTTGCCTGCCGAATCCACCACCTCGGCCTCTTCCACATAAATCGCCTTGGGCGACACCGGGCACCACTCCTCGCACACAATGCAATCGGTGGCCATGGCCCACGGCAGGCAGCGCCCGCGATCGTAAAATGCCGTGCCCAACCGGATGGGCTGATTCAGCGCGGCGCCCACGCCCACCACCCAGCCTTTTTCCTTCGGCGTAATCTGCCAGATAGCGCCGGTCGGGCAAACCTCCGAGCAGAGCACGCAACTCGGTTCGCAGTAGCCGATGCGCGGCACCAGCGTCGGCGTCCAAAGCCCTTCCAGTCCGGCCTCAACGAGCGCCGGTTGCAGCGCATTATTGGGGCACACCTTCATGCATTCCCCGCAGCGGATGCAGCGCCCCAGAAAATCCGGCTCATCGAGCGCGCCGGGCGGCCGCAGGAGGTGCTCGTTGCGGCTTTTGCCCATACCGGTGTTCGCGCGCATCAACGGCACCGCGGCCGCGCCCGCCACGAGCCCTGTGAGAGTCCGCCGCCGCCCCAAGTCCGGCGATGCCACTTCTTTTTCTTTTCTGAAGAAGCGGAACGTGAGCGCGTGATCGGGACAGCTGCCCACGCAGTTCATGCACATCAGGCACTCAGATTTGCGCCACGGCGAGCTGCCGATGGGATCGTCGCCGCCCTGGCAGTGCAGCAGGCAGCGGTTGCAGTTGTTGCACGCCCCCGGATCCTTATGCAACCCAAGTACCGACCAACGCGACACTGCGCCCAGCAGTGCCCCAAGCGGACAGATGGCACGGCACCAGAAACGCGTGACGCGCAGACTCATCGCGACAATCGCGAGAAACAACATCCCCAGGAAAAGTCCCTGCGTAAAATGCGCCTGCCGGAATTCCAGCAGGAACGCGCCCAGCACCGCGTGGATCAGCCCGCCTGTGGCTTTGACGGCGGCAATGTGACTCGTCTCCAGCGGCGTCAGCGCCGCGCGCACCACGTAGTTGAATGCAGGCAGAATCGAGAGCCCGATCGACCGCACCAACAAACTGAATGGATCGATCCAGCCGATCACCATCGACCCGAAGGCCGCGGCCACCAGCCCCGCAATCAACACCACATACTTGATCGTCTGCCAGCGCTTGTAGCGATTCGCCTCAATGCGCTGCTTGCCGCGCTTCGACTCCGACGGCATGTCGCCCACAAAATGCTGCAGCGTACCCATCGGGCAGATCCACCCGCAGAAAAACCGGCCGAGAAACAACGTGGGCACCAGGATGATCAGGCTCCACAATAACCCGCGATAAATCGCGTGGCTCGCCATGGCATTCGTAAGCGCCACCAGCGGGTCCCATTCGAAGTACAGCCGCACCGGGCCGCGCAGGTGAATGTCGCTGGTCGTGCCCGGCATGGCGCGCAGCGCGGTAAACACCAGCAAAAGGAGGAACAGCAGCAGAAAAAAGATCTGCGAAATTCTGCGTCCTCGCTGCCATCGGGAACCCGTCACGCACTCCTCCGCACGCCACGCGTGGAAATGAGCCTAGGCCGTCATCATCAAGGCTTTGGGGAGGGTCGAACAGTGATCAGGGTCACGTACCGGGGAAAGAAGCGCCTGCGGCAAACTTAACTTTCACAAGCCGCACAGCGCCGCCAAGCCGGTGAGGGAGGCGCGCCATCATTCGCCGGGGGGCGCGTGAAGATGCTGGCCAGACGAGAGTTTTTCCCACCAGGCAGCCTTGCCGGAAGGATGCTCATCTTAAAGAGTGCAAGTTTATACAGACTTTCCTGGCCGCTAAGTCAAGGCTATGAGTTAAGTCTGTGCTGACGGAGAGCACTGCGAAAGGGGATCAATCATGTTCAATTCAAACTCGCTGGTTCGCGCCGGGCGGATTGCGGTTCTGCTTCTGGCGGTTGCGGGCATCCTTTCGGGATGCGAATCCACGCAACAAAAAGCGCTGGATCAGGCCAAGGCGCAGGCGGTGAAAACCGGGCAGCCGCAGCAGGTGGTTTCAGTCGACAAGAGTGGAACAACCACGACAACAGTCGTGCAGCCGCCGGCGGCTGGGCAGTCAAGCGAAATGATCACGACGACGCAGACGCCGCCCGCCGCCGGAGCGCCTGTTCCGGCGCCTTCGGAACCGACGGTTTCCGCGGTGCCGCAGCCAGTCAACGTGACCATTCCGGCGGGTACGACGCTGACCATCCGGGTGGATCAGCGCATTAGCGTAAAAACCAGCCGCGCAGGCGACGCGTTTACCGGTGAGTTGGTGGAACCCGTGCTGGCCGGCGACAACAACGTGCTGCTGCCGAAAGGTACGTTGGTGGGCGGCGTGGTGGATGTATCACATCGCCGCGGACACTTCAAAGGCAGATCGCTGCTGGAGCTGCAGTTGACTTCGCTTACGTTGAATGGGACGCAATATCCGCTGACGACGCGGGACCTTGCGGAAAGCAAGAGCGGCAAGGGGAGACGTTCGGCGGCCTTGATCGGCGGAGGAACAGGGCTGGGAATGCTAGTGGGCGGCGTGGCCACCGGCGGGGTAGGGCTGGTGGTAGGCGGCCTGGTGGGTGGCGGCGGTGGAACCGCCCTCGCGGGATTGACCGGCAACCGCGATATCGACATACCAGCGGAGTCGATTGTGCACTTCAAGCTGGCAGACGACCTGTCGGTGCAGCCAGGACAGTAGCGCGAACGGTTCCTCGAGCCCGGTCCTCGAAATTAATCGCAGTGGCCGCCGAGCACGTCCACTCACAGATGATTGATGAGCGAAGCGATGCACGCCGCGCCGAATCCGTTATCAATATTGACCACGGAAACGTTGGGCGCGCATGTGTTCAACATGCCCAGCAGCGCGGCAATTCCGCCCAGCGACGCGCCGTAGCCCACGCTGGTGGGAACCGCGATCACTGGCGCACTCACCAGGCCGCCAACCACGGTGGGCAAAGCGCCCTCCATGCCCGCGCACACCACAAGCACGCGCGCCGATTTCAACGTATGCTGTTGCGCCAGCAGCCGATGAATGCCGGCCACGCCTACGTCGGCCACCAGCTCCACGGTGTTGCCCATCAGCCGCGCCGTCACCACGGCCTCTTCGGCCACGGGCAGGTCGCTGGTCCCGGCGCACACCACGCCCACAGTTCCCTTGCCTGCTGGCGCGTCGGTTTGCTTCAGCGTAATGGCGCGCGCCATCTCGTGGAACTCCGCCCGGGGCTCCGCAGCCTGCACCGCCGCATACACTTCGCGCGACGCTCGCGTGGCCAGCACGTTGCCGCCGGCGCTAGCCATGCGCGCAAAAATCGCCGCCACCTGCGCCGGCGTTTTTCTTTCTGAAAAAATCACCTCCGGCATCCCGGTGCGCAACGCGCGGTGATGATCCACCTTGGCGAATCCAAGGTCCTCGAAGGGAAGATTGCGCAGCCTCTCCAGCGCGTCGTCCACACTGGTCGATCCTGCATGCACTTCGTTCAACAGCGCTTCAATTTGCGCGCGATCCATCAATGGCCTTCCTTCTTCACAGGCAGCCCCGAGTCGGCCCAGGCGCGCATCGCCGCCTGCATCACCTGTTTCAGCGGAACTTTGTGCGCGTGCGCCAGATTGCGGCAAACCTCGTACTCCGGCGATGCATTCGCCACTTCGCCCGATGGCCAGCGCGCCACTTTGATCCGCACCTTGCCCCACTCCGTTTCCACCTCGGCGAACTCGCGGTCGAGCGCCATCTTGTTTTCGAGACGCCAGCGCAGTCCGATCGTCGTGGTCTCGCGCAGCAGCAAATCGCGCAGCGCCGGCACGCGCTCGGGACTCGACAGCACGGTCATCTGCACGCCCGTTCGTCCCTTTTTCATTTGTACTGCCACGCGGTAAACGTCCCACGCACCGGCTTCCAGCAGCAATTCACTCACGTAGGCCAGCAACTGCGGCGTGGAGTCGTCAATCACCGTCTCGATGACCGCGATCGCCTCTGTGCCCGCTGCCGCATCGTCCGCTTCGCCCACCAGCAGCCGCAGCAGGTTCGGCTCGCCCGGCGTGTCGCGCCCTCCCGCTCCATAGCCGCGCGCCGTCACGCGCATCGCCGGCAACGGTCCATACTGAACATCGAGCATGCACAACAGCGCCGCGCCCGTCGGCGTCACACGCTCCATCGCAGGCCCGGCCGCGTACACTGGCGCATCGCCCAGCAGTGCCAAAGTGGCCGGCGCGGGCACCGGCAGCGTGCCATGCTGGCACTTCACGGTCCCGCTGCCCACATTCAATGGAGACGCCATCCACCGGTCGACACCCAGCGCCGCGCATCCTGCCGCCGCGCACACAATATCGACAATGGTGTCCACCGCGCCCACTTCGTGAAAATGCACTTTTTCGATCGGAATGGAGTGAATCGCCGCCTCCGCCTCGCCTAGCAACTGAAAGGCGTGCGCCGCGCGCTGCTTCACAGTCTTTTCGAGCGGCGCAGCCTGAATGATCGCGAGAATAGTCGACAACGATCGATGCGGCGCGTGTTCGTGCTGATGCGCCGTCTCCGCTTCGTGCGAGTGCTGCTCGTGTGCGGGATGCTCGTGATCGTGAGTTTTGTGCGAGTGGGGATGTGAATCGGAGTGTGAGTGCGAGTGTGTGGGTTCCGTTCCCTTGGTCCCTTGCTCCCTTGGTCCCTGCACTTCCACGTCGACCTTAATTCCCGCCAGGCCGCCGCGGTCCACCTTGCGCATCTCCAGCCGCGCGCCAACGCCTAGCGCTGCCGCTGTATCGGCAAGCACGTCGAAAGGCACGCCCGCATCCACAAGCGCGCCCAGCAGCATGTCGCCGCTGATCCCGGAAAAGCACTCCAGATAACCGATTCGCATCGCTTTGTGATTCTAAATCGCCGGAGGGATGAAGGGCGAAATGAAGATGTGCTACGCGCCCTTCCGCGCCAGCACCTCGGCCGGAAGAACCGCATTCATTGAACCTGATCGAAAGCCGGAGCAATCCAGCGTCACGTACTTGAAACCGGCCTGTTTCAGCGCCGCCGTGATCGCATCCATCATCTCCATGGTCAGCGCGCGCGCCAGTTCCTCGCGCGCAATCTCCACGCGCGCCAGCTCGCCGTGGTGCCGTACGCGCAGCTCGCGGAAGCCCAGTTGCCGCAGGCTCTCCTCGCCGCGTTCCACTTGTTCAAGAACCTCGCGCGTCACGGTGCGTCCGTATTCCACGCGCGACGAAAGGCACGGCGCAGCCGGACGATCCCACACCGGGTAGCCTGCCGCCCTGGCCAGTGCGCGCACGTCGAGTTTGGTTAATTGCGCATCCGCCAGCGGCGCCAGCACCGCGTGTTGCTCCGCCGCGCGCTGTCCGGGCCGGAAATCCCGCGTGTCGTCGGCATTCATCCCATAGGCGATGTGCCTGAACCCCAGCTTCGCGCCCAGCTTCTCCATCACCGCAAACAGCTCATCTTTGCAATGGAAGCAGCGGTTAGCGTCGTTACGCGCGTACTCCGGCCGGTCGAGTTCTTCGGTCGCAATCACCTCGAGCGGCATCGTCTGCGATTGCGCAAATGCGACGGCCTGCTCCATGTCGCGCCGCGCCAGCGATGGCGAATCGGCCAGCACCGCCAGCATGCGCTCGCCCAGCACGCGATGTGCCGTGGCCGCAAGAAACGCCGAATCCACGCCGCCTGAGTAGGCCACCATCACGCTTCCCAGCTCTCTCAACCGATCTTCCAGCGCGCGCAGCTTGGCTGCCGCGTCCGCTGCACCGGCCTCCGCGGCACTTCCTTGCTCACTTGCTCCCTTGCTCGCTTGCTCCCTGTTTTCCGCGCTCGCCGCCATGGTTTCGATTATACCGTTCGCTGATTTCTTGCGCGCCCGCCAAGGCCTGCCGGTCATGGCTTCGAAGCTCCGGAAAGGATGTGCGACTCGGAGCGAAACAGGTGATGCTTGGTGAAGGCGACGTCGTTGATCGAGATTTGGGACGGAATCGGTGTATGCGCCGTGTTTTCGTACTCGAAAGCTTCGAAGAATCGCACGATCGCCACGCTGTGCACCGGACAGATATATGTCACTCCCGCAATCTCGGTCGGCGCAAATTCCACCAGCTGTGAGGATTCGTTGAAGTAACCGGATTCACTGTCGATCGCCAGAAGCGTGATCCACCGCACCGCACCGCTCTCCGGGTCGATCGCGACCTCGCCGTGGTAGGCCGGGAAGTTGGGTGGCTCATTTGGGTAGCTCACCGCGTAATGCGATCTCTCGCTCGGTACCGCATAGCGGAAGACCGCTAACGGACCCGTCGATACTTGCGTGGAGTGGCCCTGCTCCCAGTGATCCCAGGCTATCTGGTCCTCCTGAAAATCCATCACAATCACTTCCAGCACCGACCCGAAATCGCCTGAAGTGCTCATCGCATAAAGCGGGGACCGCGGCGGTCCGTTCGTTCCCGGCGTCGCATTCACCACCTCAGTTCTGCCTCGATAGGTCACCTCTTCTGCGTACGATCCCAGCCAGAAAAATTGATCCTCGGGCGAATCGCTCGATTTCGCCGGACCCAGCGCAAGATAGTGGACTCTTGGCCCCGGATTCTGTTGAAACATGCTGTCGGCAAGCGGCTGCGATACGAGCTTTTGCGCGGTTGTAAACTCAAACGACGTGGTCGTGCGCAGCGCAAAGTAATTAGGCAGCCTGGGGACGATCTGATTGACGTAATCCCGGCACCGCGTCAGAATCTGCTGCTGGGTCCGAGCGTCCGGCGCTGGCGTCGTGGGCAGCTCCGCGGCCGGCGGCGCCAAAAATGCGGAGACATCCGCCACTACCATCAGCGCTTCCCGCGAACGTTCGCCCGCAAGATCAGCCTCCCACCGGGCAATCCGCTCTGCGCTGGCCCGTTCCGTCAACTTGACGCCCGTTATCTGCCTTGCAACCCTGGCATCGCTTTGCCCGTGAATCTGCTTCAGCAGTTGGTCCAGTTGGTCGACCGTCAGATTCGTTGCCGCCGGAGGCGGAGCCGCAAGAATCAACGGCGCGAGCGCTCCGGCAAGGAGCCAACATGCCCCCATGCGCCCCCATCTCCCCAGCAATCTCCCGCTCCAGCTCATCGCGCATCATTATATAGACCCTGCAAAGCGCGTCTCTGCCGAAGCCCTGTCCCGTCCGTCACGCAAGCGGCCTGGAACCATGCCCGCCTTCCCCGCGTCGGCCGCCCGCTTTCCGTTTGACGGCCTCGCCTGCGGGCAATAGCTTGGAAGAGAGCGATTGCGCGTAAATCGCTGTCGTTCGTTCGAGGAGGTTGGATGCAGTCGAAGTCATTTTCCCGGCTTTGGATTTTTTCCCAGTCCTGGGCAGTCTTTCTTGCTTTAGCCCTGGCCACCGCATGCAACGGCGCCCACGCCCAGGATCTGAAAAGCTTTGAGCAGCGCATCACCGTCAAGGTGCTTCCCAACGGGCTCACGCTAATCGTGTGCGAGCGCCACGAGGCGCCGGTCTTCAGTTACACCACATTTATCGATGCCGGCGACGTCAACGATCCCTCCGGCGAGAGCGGCCTCGCGCACATGTTTGAGCACCTGGCCTTCAAGGGAACCACCCAGATCGGCACCAAAGACTACGCCGCCGAAAAAGTCGCACTGGAAAAAGTGGAAGCCGCCAACAACGCCTACGAGGCCGAATATTTGAAACCCATCGGCCAGGACAAGGAGAAGCTGAAGGCGCTGCACCAGGCCTTTCTCGACGCCCAGGCCGAGGCCGAGAAGTACGTTATCCCCAACCAGTTCACCGAGGTTGCCGACGCGAACGGCGCGGACGGTCTGAACGCCGAAACCGGCCTCGACGACACGCAATACTATTGGTCGATGCCGGAAAACCGCCTGGAGCTATGGGCGTGGATGGAGTCGAGTCGTCTGGCCGATACCGTGCCCCGCGAGTTCTACAAGGAGCGCGACGTGGTGATCGAGGAGCGGCGCATGCGCACCGACTCCGATCCCATCGGCCGCCTCGTCGAACAGTTCCTGGCCACGGCCTATGTCGCGCACAACTACGGCCGCAGCTCCATCGGCTGGCCCAGCGAAGTCAGCCAGATTAACGCCACCGAGGCCATGGCCTTTCATAAAAAGTATTACGTGGGCGGCGACGTCGTGGTCGCCATCGTAGGCGACGTAGACCCCAAGACCGCGATGCCCATGCTGGAAAAATATTTCAGCCGCGTGCCCGGCGGGCCCAAGCCGGAAGAGATGACCACGGTCGAGCCGAAGCAGTTTGCCGAAAAATCGGTCACCATCCGCGAGCAGACGCAGCCCTTCTATATTGAGGGCTATCATCGGCCCAGCTATCGCGATCCCGACGATGCGGTGTACGACGCCATCAGCGACATCATGTCGAACGGCCGCGTCTCGCGCCTCTATCGCAGCATGGTCGAGCAGCAGCAGATCGCCGCCGAAGCCGAGGGTTTCAGCCCCTTCCCGGGCGACAAATACCCGGGCCTTTTCGCTTTCTATGCCATCCCGCTCCCCGGCCACACGCCGGCCGAGATGCGCGACGCAATCCATAAAGAAATTGACAAGCTCAAGACTAGCGACGTCAGCGATGCGGAGCTTCAGATGTACAAGACCCGCACCCGCGCTGATCTCCTGCGCGGCTTGGCCGACAACCAGGGACTCGCAAGTTCGCTTGCCGAGTACCAGACCCGCTACGGCGATTGGCGCGAGCTCTTCCTCCAGCTCGATGAAGCCGACAAAGTCACCAAGGCCGACATCCGCCGCGTGGCCAATCAAGTGTTTGTGGATTCCAACCGGACCAGCGCCGAAATCGACACCGAACCCCCGGCCGCGGACGCAAATAAGACTGGAGGCGCGCAATGAAGAGACCGGTGATCATCGCGATTTCGAAATCTATCTTCGCCGCATGGGTGCTAGCAGCTTTTGTAAACCCATCGGGCATCTCGGCCCAGCAGTCCAAGCCCTGGGAGCAAATCCCCGTTCCCACGCTGCACGAATTTCATCCGCAGCAGCCCAAACGCATCGAGCTCAAGAATGGCATCGTGATCTTCCTTCAGGTCGACCATGAGCTGCCCTTCGTCTCCGGCAGTGTGCTCATTCCCGGCGGCGGCCGCGATGTCGATCCCTCCAAGGCCGGCCTCATCGGCATTTACCGCCAGGCCTGGCGCACCAGCGGAACCGCGAAGATGGACGGCGACGCCATGGATGATCTGCTCGAAGCCAAAGCCGCGCATATTGAAACCGAAGGCGATGAGGACTCAACCGCGCTCTCCTGGGATTCGCTCAAGGGCGATGCCGACCAGGTTTTTTCCTTGGCTATGGGCTTGCTTTTTCACCCTAAGTTCAGCATGGAAAAACTGCAGTTGGCGCAGCAGCAGGAGGCCACGGGCATCGTGCGCCGCAACGACGATGAGGACGGAATTGCCGAGCGCGAAGCGGCCAAGCTGGTCTACGGCGTGAACAGCCCGTACACGCGCCAGCCCGAGCTCGCCACCATGGGCTCCGTCACCCTTGCCGATCTCCAGGCCTGGCACGATCGCACTCTCAAGGGCAAGCTGATCATCGGCATTAGCGGCGACTTCGATCCCGCCGCCATGGAAGCCAAGGTGCGCGCGGTCTTCGAGCCCCTGCCGCCCGTCACCCCCGAGCCGCCGCGTCACGATGAGTTCGCCGGACCCAAACCCGGCGCATACTTCATCGACAAGGAAGACGTGAATCAGTCCAACGTGCAGATCGTTGCCCTCGGCATCGATCGCCGCAACCCCGACGTCCCCGCCATCGTCATCATGGACGAAATTCTCAGCGGTGGTTTTGGCAGCCGGCTCTTTCAAAAGGTGCGCACGCAGTTGGGGCTGGCCTACGCTGTCGGCGGCGGCTTCGATCTGCCCTACGACCACCCCGGAGCCTTCCGCGTTGAAGTGCTCACCAAGAGCGTTTCAACCGTCGACGCAACCAAAGCCGCCGAAGAAGAGATTGCCGGCCTCAACACAAATCCGTTTACGCAAGCCGAGTTGCAGCGCGCCAAGGACGACATACTCAACTCGTTTCTTTTCCGTTACGACACGCGCGACAAGATCCTGGCCGAGAGCGAGCGGCTCGAGTTCTACGGTTACCCGGCCAATTATCTTGAGACCTACCGCGCCGCCCTTGAAAAAGTTACGCTTGACGACGTAACCGCGATTGCCAAAAAGTACATTCATCCTGAAAAGCTGGCCGTTCTCGTCGTCGGCAACGTCACTGAGATCAAGCCTCCGGTCGATGCTCTCGGCATGGGCGCGCCCCAGGCCATCGACATTACGATCCCGCATCCCGCCGGTCCGAAAGCAGCGCAGGGCGAGCAGCAATAACCGAACTGCAAGAAAAGGTGCAATGAAGACACGACAACTAAGTTCCGGCGGCGTTGTAATTGACCGCCCCGATACCTGCATCATCGATCCGAATGTGGAAGTCGGCGCGGAAACCATCATCGAGCCCTTCGTGCAACTACTGGGCCGCACGCGCGTGGGCACGGGTTGCCGCATCCGATCCTTCTCCGTGATCGAAAACTGCACTCTCGGCAACGGCGTTCTCATTCGCCAGAGCTGTGTGCTCGAGGATTCCACGATCGCCGACGGCGCGCAGATCGGCCCCTTCGCGCACCTCCGCCCCGGCAGCGAGATCGGCGAGAGCGCGCACGTCGGCAACTTTGTTGAAACCAAGAAGGCAAAGCTCGGCAAAGGCGCCAAGGCCAACCACCTCACCTATCTCGGCGACGCGGAGATCGGCGAAGGCACCAACATCGGCGCTGGCACCATCACCTGCAATTACGACGGCGTGAACAAGCACACGACACGCATCGGCAAAGGCGCGTTTGTGGGCAGCGACTCCACGCTCGTTGCGCCCGTCACCATCGGCGATGGCGCGTACATCGGCGCAGGCTCCTGCATCACCAAAGACGTCCCCGCTGACGCGCTGGCCGTCAGTCGCGCCAAGCAAGCCAACATTGAAGGCTGGGCCGCATCGCGCCGCGCCAAGCGCCCACCGAAACGGTCATGAACCCCCGCCGTCTCGCGCCCGTCGCCACACTGACCGCCTTCTTCTTCCTCGCGCCCGCCCCAGCGCAACCTGGCCGGCTGAACGCGCAAAAAATCGCCGACGGCGTCTGGTTTCTTCCCGGCGACGCCTCCAAAGGCTACTGCAACAACATCGTCATCGAGATGCGCGACTATCTTATTCTTATTGACGCCAACTATCCCGGCCGCGCCCGCGAACTCGTCAGCGAAATCTCGCAGCTCTCGTCCAAACCTGTGCGTTTCGTCTTCGATACCCATGCGCACCGCGATCACTCTTACGGCAACATCGTGTGGACCGAGGCCGGCGCCACCACCTTCGCCTACCAGGGCGTCGCCGACGAGATGGACCGCTATGAACCGAAACGCTGGCTCGACACCGCGAAAGAGCGCGACGACGTGCGCTCCCTCAACCTCACGGATGCGCCCCGTCCCCAGCTTCTCTTTCGCCAGAGCCCTTTCATCCTCAAAGACTCGACCCGCGAGGTCCGCTTTTACTTTCTGGGATGGGCGCACACGCGCGGCGACGGCTTTGTCTGGCTCCCCAAAGAGCGCATCCTCTGCACCGGCGATGCCGCCGTCAACGGTCCGCACAACAAGCTCTGGGACGCGAATATCGAGAACTGGCCGCGCGTTCTAGCCCAGGCTCTCGCCCTCCAGCCCCTTCATGTCTTGCCCGGTCACGGAGACGCCGGTGGCCCCGAAATCCTCTCCGGCCAGCAGGCGTTTCTTCAGGATCTCTTCGCGTCGGTCAAGCAACAGATCGACGCCGGCAAACCCCTCGCGCAAATCGCGCCCATTCTCCCCGAGCGCGACCGCAACTGGATTCCCAAAGACCTAAGCACCGACATTGCCATCACCTACGCGGAGATTACCCAGCATCAGCCCGCTGGCGCTCTTCCCCATGTATGGAAGTGACGCTGTAGATACCCGTCTCCACCCGTTACGTTGGGCACATTGAGGATGGGTTGTAAAAATGGTAACCTCTGGTAAGCAGAAAGACCTGGCCAGCCGCTCCCATCGCATGGCAGTGTCCGGGCGCATGTTTCATCGTCGTACTATGCCGACCTTCAGGCCAGTCGTAGCTGTTTTAACGAACAGATGTCTCTCGCGCGCTACGCATCTGCGCCGGCCTTTTCATTCCGGCTCAGCATTCCCTGGAACATCGGGAGCGTGTCGCGCGTAGGTACATGGGGACCGCGCAAAGCGCCTGCGGCTGGTAACGATTTCAGCGGGCCTTTTGTCCGGTAACAGGATACTCATCACAGCCGGGCAAAAACGCCGGGGTTCAACCAGTCGGTCAGGGGTAAAAGGTGCGCGATAAGGACGGAGGCAGGCGTTTGGGACCCAAGCTGGCAGAGTCGAAGAGGCCAGACCCCGCTGTCGCTTCCAGCGCTGAGCAAACTGCGCGAAAGCCCGTGCGGATTCTTGTGGTTGATGACGAATCCCCTGTGCGCACCATGATCGCTGCCGCACTCGAACGCCAGGGATACACGCTCGAGCTGGCCAGCGGTGGACGCGAAGCCCTCGAAGCTCTCGAACTCAACACTTTCAACCTGGTGCTCACCGACATTGTGATGCAGGATGTCAACGGCATCGCCCTGCTCGAACGCATTCACGCTCTCCAGCCCAACCTTCCGGTGGTCATGGTTACGGCCGTGCACGACATCAGTGTGGCCATCGATTCCATGCGTCGCGGCGCTTACGACTATCTCCTCAAGCCCTTCGAGCGCGAACAACTGCTGAGCACTGTGGAACGGGCGATCAGCCACCGCCGCGCCCTTGAGGAAACCGAAAGCTACCACCAGAGCCTCGAAGAAATGGTCCGCGCCCGCACCGAAATGCTGCGCCACGCCATGGAAGATCTCGAGCACTCCTACGACGTAACCCTCGAGGCACTCGGCGACGCCCTCGACCTCAAGGACTCAGAGACGGAAGGCCATTCCAAGCGCGTCACTGCTTATGCCATTGCCCTGGCGCGCGCCATGGGCATCTCTCCTGAAGAAATCAAGATCATTGCCCGCGGCGCCTTCCTCCACGACGTCGGCAAGATGGCCATACCCGACGAGATTCTGCGCAAGCCCGGCAAGCTCACCGAAAGGGAGCGCGAACTCATGCGCGAACACTGTGCGCGAGGCTATCAAATGTTGCGCAAGATTCCCTTCCTCGCCGGCGCCGCTGAGATTGTCTTTTGCCATCAGGAACATTTCGACGGTTCCGGCTATCCCAACGGTCTTCGCGGGCGCGAGATCCCCGTCGGAGCCCGCATCTTCGCCGTCGCCGATACCCTCGACGCCATCACCAGCGACCGTCCCTATCGCCAGGCCAGCGACTTCGATTCCGCGCGCGAAGAGATCCTGCGCTGTTCCGGAACCCAGTTCGATCCCGCGGTCGTTGAGGTCTTTTTGAAGATTCCCAACGAGCTCTGGCAGGAGCTGCGCTCAGAGATCAGCGGCCAGAATAAGCGCTATTCCACATTCGACATCGCCAAGGCCTCCGGCGCGTAAGCACTCGGCTTCATCAATCTTTTCAATCCACAGGAGCTTCAATCCATGCCGCCACTTTCCCTTGAAGAGGCTCAATCGCGCCTAGCCGGCCTTTCGGGCTGGAAAATCGAAGTCGGAGAGCTGGTAAAAACCTTTACATTCAAGGACTTCGTCGCTTCCCTACACTTTGTCAACCAGGTCGGCGAACTGGCTGAGAAGGCTGGACACCATCCTGACATCGAAATTCGCTACAACCGCGTGCGCCTCGCCCTTAGCACCCACGATGCCGGCGGCCTCACCCAAAAGGACTTCGACCTGGCCGCCCAGGCGCAGAAGCTCGCTGACTAGCTGACCCCACCCCCATTTCCCGCGATGTGGGAAATTAACGTGACTAAAGAGGGGTCCTCTTTTTCTCCGTAAATCTGGATTTGCCCAGATCTCCCGGTTCGAATGCAATTTCTACCGGCTCGCCCGCGCCAAAAGCTCTCGGAGCCACCCCGATTCAAGCGCAAGGTTTCCAGGCTGCGCCGCCCAAAGCGCAGTAGACAGTTGCTCCGGCCATGCATTCACCCTGTTGACTTAAAAGCAATTATCCTACTGG
This sequence comes from Occallatibacter sp., assembly GCA_050013775.1. Taxonomy (GTDB): domain Bacteria; phylum Acidobacteriota; class Terriglobia; order Terriglobales; family Acidobacteriaceae; genus Telmatobacter. The sequence goes on from JBEKEP010000031.1 coordinate 15,878, forward strand.
GTACGCGCTCCGATACCGTGAACCCCGCCCTATCAGCCCCCACGCCAACCCTCAATTTTCCCCGATTTCCGGTTTCACTTGGATGCGCGATGGAGAAAATGGTTTACACAGGCACAAAAAATAAATTTTGAATTTTGTATTTGCATTTATCCCGATCTATGCTATCGTGTATTTATTCCGGTTGTGGAGAAGGTTCTCCAAACCGGAAGTAGTTTGCGTCACTGGCCTCCCGGCACGAACAGCTAGACCGTTCGTGCCGTCTTTTTTTTCCAGGCGCAATACTTACTTCCCTCCTGCTATCCCAGCTCAGAATCGCCAGCCGCGCCCCTTCCAAGCCAATTACAGAGCTACGGTTACCGCTTTGGTTTGGAGGTAATTGTTCAGGACTTCTTCGCCCATCTCGCGCCCCCAGCCAGATTGCTTGTATCCGCCAAAAGGCAGAGACGCGTCGAAGACGTTGTGGCAGTTAACCCAAACCGTGCCGGCACGCAGGCCGCGGGCCACCTTGTGGGCAAGGCTCAGATTCTCGGTCCACACGCTGGCGGCCAATCCATAGATTGTGTCGTTGGCACGCTTCACGATCGCGTCCACATCCTTGTCAGAAAACGGAACTGCGCACACCACGGGCCCGAAGATCTCTTCCTGCACGACCTTCATGCGCGGGTTGGTGTTGGTCAGCACGGTGGGACGCACAAACCAGCCGCGCTCCACGCCGGAGACTGGACCACCGGCCGCCACCTTCGCGCCCTCCGCCATTCCCGATTCAATGTAGCCGACCACGCGGTGATACTGTTCGTCCGAAACCAGCGGACCCATCTGGCAGGAGGGATCCATTCCGGGCGCCAGCTTGATGTCGTTCGCCACGCTGCTCACGCCTTCCACAACTTCGTCGAAGACTTTCTCGTGGATGTAGAGGCGCGAACCGGCGCAGCAACACTGCCCGTGGTTGAAAAAGATGGCGCTGGCCGTTCCCTGAATGGCGCTGTCGATCTTTGCATCCGGGAAGACCAGGACCGGCGATTTTCCACCCAGTTCCAGCGTCACTTTCTTCAGGTTTCCCGCCGCGGCTTTCACAATCAGCTTGCCCACTTCAGTCGATCCGGTGAAGGCCACTTTATCGACCTGATCGTGAGCGGCCAGCGGCGCGCCGGCTCCTTCGCCGTAGCCGGTAATCACGTTGACTACGCCGTCCGGCAGACCGGCTTCATGCAGAACCTGCGCCAGCCGCAGCCCGGAAAGCGGCGTCTGCTCCGCCAGCTTCAGCACAATCGTGCAGCCGCAAGCCAATGCGGGCGCCAGTTTCCACGCCGCCATCAGCAGCGGAAAGTTCCACGGAATAATTTGCGCCACCACGCCGATGGGCTCGCGCAGCGTGTAGGAATGAAAATCGTATCCGGCCGAGAGCGGCAACGTCTTGCCGCCGATCTTCGTTGCCCAACCGCTCATGTAGCGGAACATGTCCACGGTCAGCGGCACATCGGCCACGCGCGCCACGGAGACGGGCTTGCCGTTATCGAGCGATTCCAGTTCGGCAAATTCTTCGAGATGCTGCTCGACAAGATCGGCGATCTTCCACAGCATGCGGCCGCGTTCGGAAGGCGACATGCGCGGCCAGGGACCATCGTCAAAGGCGCGGCGCGCGGCCATTACCGCGCGGTTCACGTCCTCGGCTTCGGCCTCGGGAACGTGCGTGATGACTTCGCCGTTCGCGGGATTGTAGACGGGAAGCGTTTTGCCGGACGCCGCTGCAACGAAGCGGCCGTCAATGAGCATGCGGTGAGCGCCGCTCACAAAGTCGGCGGTACGCGAGCTGAGACGCGGGTCAATCGACAGAGTGGCCATGGTGAGAACCTCCTGTGCTGCCGGGCGCGGTGGCTTCGGGGCCGGCGAAGGGAAGTGGGGAACAAGCCCGAACCACGCCTGGATTCTGCACACAGGAACACTAGCACCGGGCCCTGTGGATTGGCCACAAAGCTGAATAAATCCAAGCGCACAATTCGCATTTTTACTGGCAGGGGCGCGGATTCCACTAAGCCCCGTGAAATCAACACAAATGATCGTTTATCCAGTGCCTTTACCCGGCCAAATGTTCGCTCAAGTGGTGTCACTTGCCCCCGAAATGTTCGCTCAGGTGGTTACGATTCTTTGAGACATATACCCGGAAATTGACCATTTGAAGGGTGAATGTAACCAAAGAACTTCCCGAATAAGCGCAAAGGTGAACAGAGAATTACCCATAAATGCATCAAGAAGGGATTCGGTGCACGCTTTCGCGCCATTTTGCGCGTGTTTTGCGTGCTTTTTGCGTGCAAATTCGCGTCTGGAAACGAGCTTGCAGGCATCAGCTAGAAGCTGCTTCCCTGATCCCTGTTTCCTGTTCCTGTTTATCCAGTCAGCTTCAAGTAATCCGGCTCATCGGCGATCGTCCGATGGCGGAATGCGCGCACAATCTTCCGGTCCTTCAGAAAGAACACGCCCGGCATCTGATCCGCATCTTCCTTGATCATGCCAATTCCATACTTGAACAGCGCGCCACTGAGCCAACCCTTCCAGACCGTCGGGTTGAAAGAGTGCAGAAAAGGGTTGGTGCGCGACAAGGCAAAGTCGGGAAGCTGATACAGCGTCGCCTCGGGATTGCTGATCCTCTCCACGTCCGAAAGGTTGTAGTAGTCGAAGTAGGGTTTCGCCCGCTCGGGAGTGCCGAGATGCGCAAACACGGGCCGCACGCCCTTCGCTTCGATCTGCGACCTCACCTTGGAAACGCGGTCCAGAGCCTGCGCACAAAAAGCGCACGCAAAGTGGCGAAGAAAGACGAGCAGAACCGGCGATTCATCCACCAGATCGAGCAGCGACCGGCCCGTCTCCGTGTGAAACTCGCGCAGGGAGTCTGCGAGACTCGATCGCTCATCGGCCTGGGCTGCCACCGTAGTCATTTAATCCACTCCACTCCCTGGGAAATGCCGATGTACAAGCGTCGATTCCTGACGGTCGATGTCCCGTGGGAAAGAGGGGTCGGCGACGGTTAATGAAATCCCACACTTCCTGGTACGAGACCAGCGGGTGATTTGGATCTTACAGAAGCAAACTTACCACGACAAAACGTGCGGGATAACCCATTCTGGCGTTGCCAGGGCGCGGTCGTGCCTTCGCCCTTCCATCGGACCGCGCTCTCGTCCAACCCCGCCCACCCTGTCGTCCTGAGCGTGCGAATCAGCATCATTGCCCCGAGTCGCCGGGAAGCTGCGTCTTCGCCCAATTCAGAAGATCGGGCAGGTCGGCGATGTACATGCGCGCAGTGCCGTCCGCACTGGCGGTGACGATGTGTTTTCCATCGGGAGAGAACGATGCCGTGTAGACCCAGTCGGTGGCGCCGGCGAGAACGCCGAGCGGCTCGCCGGTATTGGCATCCCACAAGCGCGCGGCGTGGTCATCGCTGGCGGTGACGATGCGCGACCCGTCGGGCGAGAATGCCGCATCCATCACGTCGTCGGTGTGGCCTGACAGGATGAGCTGCTGCTTGCCGGTTGCGGCGTCCCACACGCGCACGGAATTATCGGCGCTACAGGTCACGACGCGCTTGCCATCGGGCGAGAACCTTGCCTGGTAGATGATCCATGAATCTCCGATCATGGTTGCCAGGGGCTTGCCGGAGCTGACATCCCAAACCTGCGCGGAATGGTCCTGGTTGGCGGTCACAATGCGCGTTCCGTCAGGCGAGAATGCAGCGCTCAGGACCATGCCCTTGTTGCCGTTAAGAGTTTGGAGCGGCTGGCCTGAATTGGCGTCCCACACGCGCACTGTACCGTCGGCGCCGGCGGTGACCACGCGCTTGCCGTCGGCCGAGAACGCCGCGTCCCACACGGTCCCTTTATGCCCGGCCAGGGTGAGGAGCAACTGGCCCGAATCGGCGTTCCAGATGCGCGCGGTGCCGTCAAAGCTGGTGGTGACCACGCGCTTTCCATCGGGCGAGAAACCCGCCATGGCGACGAGAGCCGTGTGACCCTTCAAAGTAGCGCCAGCCTGGCCGGTTTGGATATTCCACACTCGCGCGTAGAAGGCGCCCGCGGCGATTTGATTTTGATCCGGCGCAGGCGCGGCATCCGCGGCGTTGGCGGCGTGGCCGGCGGTCGGCGCCATCATCGCGGCCATTTCGTCCGTCTTCACTTGTGCGGTATCGTCGGCGCTCACAATCACCGCACGGCTTAGATCGGGCGAGAGATCCGCGTGGAAGACGAAGTTGGAGCCGCTGCTCACAGTCGACAACAAAATGCCGGCGGTTGCATCCCACACGCGCGCGGTTTGGTCGGAGCTGGCGGTGAGGATGCGCTTGCCATCCGGCGAGTAGATGGCGGTGACGAGCTTGCTGTCATGTCCCATCAGGCTTGTGATCAATTGGCCGGTCGCGGCATTCCATATGCGCGCGGTACGGTCCCAGCTTGAGGTGATGACGAACTTGCCGTCGGGAGAAAAAACCGCTTGATCCACGAAATCGGCATGCCCGGGCAAACTGAAAAGCAAAGCGCCGGATTGAGAATCCCATATCCGCCCGGTGTGATCGTTGCTCGCGGTGGCGATGAGCTTTCCATCGGGCGAGAAGGTTGCAGTGTTCACCTGGCTGGTGTGCCCCTTCAGGGTCTGGAGCGAACGGCCGGATTGGGCATCCCACACCACCGCGGTGTTGTCCGCACTGGCGGTGGCGATGCGCGCACCATCGGGCGAAAATTCAGCGTCGCGCACCTCGCCGGAATGTTTCAGTGTGGCCAGCGGTTTTCCGGTTGCGGCATCCCACACGCGCGCAGTTTTGTCCTGGCTGGCGGTGACGATGCGCTTGCCGTCGGGCGAGTAGATTGCACTGTTGACCTTGTCGCTGTGTCCCTTCAGGGGTTGGATCACCTGGCCGGTTTCCGCATCCCATATGCACGCCGTTGTGTCGTCGCTGGCGGTCACAATGCGCGTTCCATCGGGCGAGAACGCGGCAGTTTCGACCACGTCTTTGTGGCCTTTCAGAATTGCGCTCTTTTCGCCGGTTGCAGCATCCCACACGATCGCGCTCTTGTCGGAGCTGGCGGTGACGATGTGCTTGCCGTCGGGAGAAAAAGCTGCATCCCACACCTCGTCGGAATGCCCGGTCAGGGTGAGCAACAGTTGGCCCGATCGGGCGTCCCACACGCGTGCAGTGTGGTCAAAACTGGCGGTGACGATGCGGGTTCCATCGGGCGAGAACTTCGCGCTCCGGACTTCGTCGTGGTGGTGCAGGATGAAGTGCTCGAGCGGCGCGTCAAGAGCGGTGCGCAACGCGAATTCAGATTGCTGCGTCTGCCGCAGCTCCACGGCATCGATTGCAGTGGCGAGCGCCAGCGCGTCATCGCCGCCATCGCCGGTTTCGCGCTCCGCCACACCAGCTTTGTTGCCCGACTCGGCCGTAATCTTCTGTTCCCGCGCGCTGTGCCATTCCCAGATGGCTCCGGCGGCGATGATCAAGAGAACCAGGCAAGCGCCCATGATGGCTTGCAAAACGCGCAGGCGGGAGCGTTCGTGGCGGGCAATTTCCGCGTCCTGCCGTGCGATGCTGGCCTGGATGAAAGTGCGTTCGTCCTCGCTGAGTTGCGAGGGCTTCGTGGCCAGCCAGGAGCGCGCGCGCGTCAACTGCAGGCCGGCGAGCAAGGCGTCGGTTTTTTCGGCGGCCGGCGCTTTTTGCCAGTCGCTCAGGTAATGTCCCAGTTGCTCGATGCCGATCAGGAATTCGCGTTCCTGATCGAGCCAGCCACGCAGCAGCGGCCACTTGCGCAGCAGGGCTTCGTGCGTCACTTCCACGGTGGAGGCATCGCCAACGCCTTCGATGGTGAGCAAGCGCGCGCGCGCCAGGCTTTCCAGCAGCGGTCGCGCCTTTGCCGGCAGCGTCTCAAACTGCGCGGCACGGCGCACATATTCGCCCTCGGGATTGACGCGCACCATCGCGGGCACAAAGGCGTCGCGCAGAGCATCCAGATCTTCAGGCGAAGCCTTGGCGGTGGCCAGCACTTCATCGGCCTTGGAACGCACAGCATTTTCCAAGGGCGAAAGCTGCGCCGCCGGGTCGCCGAGAGCGAGATAGGCCTGGAGCGTAAGCTTTTTGGTTTGGCCGAAGCGGTCGTAGAGTTCGCGCAGAGCAAATGCCAGCAGCGGCAGCGCATCGTCGGTGGCCGCATCGTTCATGGCGGCCGTGATCAGGTCCTCATCCACAGTAAGGCCGGCCACGCGCGCAGGGCCTTCGATAATGTCGCGCACGTGATCGAGAGGCATGGGCTTCAGAGAAAATTCCTCGAAGGCAGCGGTCAAGCCGGGGGCCTTCTGGAGCTCGCCCAGATAATCGGAACGCATCGCCACCACCACGAGGAACGGCAGGCTTGGGTCCTGCATTGCGTTCAGGACTCGCACGAACGCTGCAGCCTCGGGTTTGTCGGCAGTGCCGAACATTTCTTCGGCCTGGTCGACGCTGATCAGGATTTGTGCTTCGTTCTGGCCGTTTGCGGCGCGCAGGTCGCCGGCCAGGCCGGAAAGCGTGCGCACCAGATCCTGCCCCATCAAAGCGTCGCGCCAGTGACGCCAATCGGCGCCAGGGCCCAGCGCGATGGCCACGGATTGGGCCAACTCGTCGAGCGGATGAACTTGCGGACGGAACGGCGGAAGCGCGATCCAGTTGGGCTTGTCGCGCTTCAGGCGCGGCAACACGCCGGCGCGGATCAACGAGGATTTTCCCGAACCGGATGCGCCCAGCACGGCCACCAGTTTGGCGCCGCCCTGCACGCGCCGCGCGGTCAGGCGTTCAATCAACCGCCTGACATCGTTGTCGCGGCCGAAATAAATCGCGGCGTCGGCCTGATCGAGGGCCAGCAAGCCCGGATACGGAGGCCGCGTCTGGTCCCAATCGAATCCGCCGCGCGAGTTGAGCACAAGCTCATTCAGCGCCTTCAACAGGCGCGACAGCGCGTCTTCGCGATTCTTCACCAGGTCGAGAGTCTGAATGTCCGCCGAAACCACAGTCTCGCCCACGGGCGATTCGATCAGCGGGAAGATCGCTTTGCCGAGCGCGCGCGCCTGCGTGAATTCCGCGAAGCACCATTTGCTCTCAAACCAGTTGCTGGTCAGAACCAGGATGACGGCTTCGGCTTCGGCCATTTCGCGATAAAGAGTGCGCTCCCAATCGGAGCCCGCGGCGAGCCCGGCGTGCTTATCGAAGTCAAGGAAGGTTTCAGCGAAACCATTGGCGTGCAGCCAATCCAACAGGCGCGAGGCCTGATCGGGGTCCAGGCTGGAATGGCTGATGAAGATCTGGGCCAAGCGAACGCTCCTGAAAGAAAGCCCTCTTAGGCTATTTGACAGCGAAATTTCGGAATCGCAATTTGGCCGGGGTCGGGAGCCAACAGTCTACACCGTTGAGCCTGCTATCTAAGACGTGTCAATCCAGGTTTTTGTCTCGCGGGCAGTGGCGTCTTATCCAGCAGTCAGGACGGGATGCGTTTGTGCAGCGCCTCCGCGCGCGAGTAGCTCAGGAACACATCGTATCGGGCCAGGAAAGACGACCTATGGTTGCAAAATCGGCTCAAGCTGATGCAGGGCCGCGGTCACGCCTGCACCGTCGCCATTTTGGATACCGGTAAAGAGCGCGATCCACGAGGCACGGCCGGAGGCGAAGACGGGCGAGGTCGCGAGGTAGTGGAGTGTGCCGGTGAAGTCCCAGCCTTTTTGCGGCGATTGCGCGGATTCGACCAATAAGTCCCGCGTTGTTCCCTGGGCGTCGGCCTTTTGTCCCGCGCCCCATTGGCAAGCGAGCTTGATGACGTTCCGCACCAACAGCAAAGTGATCGGCAAATCCTTATCCTGGATTGCTGCCGCCAGTTGGATGCACCCGGCGAAGTGATCTGCAGTGAGGCTGGCCTCAAGGAAGTCCATTCTGGTTCCGATGGAAGAATCGAGGTGGCTGCGGCGTTCGTCAAGCTCGTATGCCTGTTCAAAACGAAAGAGGTGATCGTGGTCAATACTCGAAAGATGTTCGAACAGATCTTGTCTGTCGGGGTAGACTTCGAGGGCCAGTTCTTGCGCGTCCGCAGCGCCGGAATAGTCCCCCTTGTGCTCTAGAACAATCCCCAGATTGAACTGTGTCCTGGCCCAGTCCTGGGGCAGGTCGGCTTTGGTAAAGACCACGAGCGCACTACGGTACGCCTGCACCGCCTGGTCGAACAACGCAGCGGCCTGGTCCCCGCTGGCACGCTTTCCCTCGTTATCGAGCGCACTCCCGAGACTGACTTGCGTGTTCGCCCAGGCCTGGGGCAGTTCGGCTTGGGTGAATACCTCGAGCGCGCTGCGAAACGCCTGCACCGCCTGATCGAGCAAAGCAACGGCTTTCTCTCCGCTCGCCAGCTCTCCCTCCCTTATCAGCGCATTTCCAAGATTGTGTTGCGTTCTGGCCCAGTCCTGGGGCAGGTCGGCTTTGGTGCGCACTTCGAGCGCGCTGTGAAACGCCTGCACCGCCTGATCGATCAGGGCAGCAGCCTTGTCTCCGCTGGCCCGCTCGCCCTCGTCCAGCAGCGCAATCCCGAGATCGCTTTGTGCTGTGGCCCAGTATTGGGGCAGATCGGCTTTCGTGTCGACCTCGAGCGCACTGCGATACGCCTGCACTGCCTGGTCGAACAACGCTGCGGCCTTGTCTCCGCTGGCCCGCTCGCCCTCGTCCCCGAGCGCATTGCCCAGATTGATTTGCGTCACGGCCCAGTCCTGGGGCAGATCGGCCTTGGTGCGCACTTCGAGCGCGCTTTGAAACGCCTGCACCGCCTGACTGAGCAACGCATCAGCCTTGTCTCCCTCGACCCGTTTCCCTTCGTCCCAAAGCGCAATCCCGAGATTGTCTTGCGTTGTAGCCCAGTCCTGGGGCAGAGCGTCCTTGGTGAAAACCTGAAGCGCGTTCTGATACGCCTGCACCGCCTGATCGAGGAAGACAGCGGCCTTGTCTCCACCGGCCCGCTCTCCCTCCTCCCAAAGCGCTAGCCCGAGATTGTTTTCGGCCATGGCCCATTCCCGGGGATGATCCGTTTTGGTGTAGACCTCGAGCGCACTGCGATCCGCCTGGACCGCCTCGTCGAACAACGCAGCGGCCTTGTCTCCGCTGGACCGCTCACCCTCGTCCGAGAGCGCATTTCCGAGAGTAATTTGCGTCATAGCCCAATCCTGCGGCAGAGCGGCCTTGGTGCGCACTTCGAGCGCGCTGCGAAACGCCTGCACCGCCTGGTCAAATAGAGCCATCGCCTTGTCTCCACTGGCCCGTTGGCCCTCGTCCTCGAGCGCCATACCGAGACCGGTTTGCGTCATGGCCCAGTCCTGCGGCAGATCCGTCTTGGTGAAGACCAGGAGCGCACCGCGATACGCCTGCACCGCCTGATCGAGCAACCCGGCAGCCTTGTCTCCACCGGCTCTCTCGCCTTCGGCCTTGAGCGCATTCCCGACGCCGTTTTGCGCCACCGCTGCGTCCCGGCGATCTCCGAGCGCAGTTTTTTCGCGCGCCAGCGTTGCAAGATCGTCAGCGGACTGAGCGAGCAGGGCCAGGCTCTGGTTCGCGGGCGACACCTCGCCCTCGTGCAGCCGCGCCATCGCCACCCCCCAAAGCGCCTGCAGCCAAAGCTCGTGAAAGCCCTTGTCGTCAGGGTGTTTTTTGTATTCCGCTTCCATCGCGGCGTCGGCGCTCACCAGCGTCTGCGTGGCCTGGTGGTACTCAAAATTGAGCTGATACGCGCCCGCTGCCTGTTGGCTGTGGTCCAGAAGCTGCTGCAACGTGGTTCGCTGCTTGTTCAAGAGCGACTGCTGCGCCGCTTGCAGCGCCTTCACCTGCGCTTCCAGAGATTGTTCCTGCGTATCTTCGCTGCTGATCTGCTGCCGGTCAGCGTCACCGGCCGCGTTGAACAGTTGCGCAGCATTCTCATAGTGCTTCAGCGCCAACTCCGCCAGCGCCTTTTGCTCCGCTGTAGTGGCCTGTGCCGATTGCTGCTCGATCCCCTGCGCCCATTGCTGCACCTGCTGATCCACCTGCGCGGAGGAGAATCCGTTGGCCACGGCCCACTGCGCGATCGCTGCGCCCAGATCAGGCTTCTGGTTCTGCGCCGCCGCAGCGTTCTGCTTCAGCGTGGAAACCTGCTTTTGCAAGCTGTTCACCTGCACCAGCGTCCGGTGCAGCATGGCTTCAATCTGCGCCGGTCCCAGCAACGCAGGCGAGCCCTTTGGCAACATGCTCACCGTGATGCTTGCAGGCAGCGCGGCCAACTGGCCGTCGGCAGGCTGATAGATCACCAGGTCTTTGGCGCCGTCAATCTCAATGTGCAATCCGCCACGCTGCGCCACGTCCTGCGAAACAACCAGCCAAGCCTGGCCCTTGGGATTGGTCACGTCGCGCGATTCGGAAACGCTCACTGAGCCGTCGAGATAATCGAGCTCCACGCGCACCGTAGGGACCGGCTGGGGAGGCTGAGCGTGCGCATCAACCACAATCACCGCGATGGTCCGCTGCGCCGGAGCCTTTTGCGCCAAGGCCGCGCTCTGGGCGCAACTGAGGCACAGCAGCAAAACCGCCCATGAAGCCTGAGCTTTCAAGCTGATCTCCGGCGCTTCGGGTCCAATTGGATGGGGGAAAACCCTGCTGATTAAGAAGTCTATCCGAAGTCATGGCCACGGAGTGTCCTAAAGCGGTTGTCTGCTGGCTAAGGCCTGTTCCATGCTGCCCAACCACCTGAATCGCCGACCCTGACCCCTGAGTTCCTGCGGCTACGCGCGTGCCCTGTTCTGGCTCAGCAATGGTGGGATATACCTGATCCCTGCTTCTTTCTCCCGGGCCGCCCATTTTTCGAGAAATCAAGCTCGCGGTGAAGCCGCGTTCCGAAACGCAAAATCGCCCGCCGCAGCTCCTACGCCCAACATCCCCACCTGAACAAAAATCACCACGAGCCGGCTTCCGGGCGCATATCTGTCCTCGATGGGTGCCTTGGACCACGCTTATCGCAGACGGCCGGCCACCTTTGAGGCACTTCGTGGTCTGGCCGAACCTACAGGCCTGTCGGGATTCCGCTCGGGCATTCGATCAAGCAGGATCGCATTCAACATTGACCTGTGAACCTTGATGCGCCCGTTGTATTCGATAAACCCAAGTTTGCGAAAGCGGTTCATAAAGAAACTGACGCGGGAGCGAGTCGTGCCAATCATCTCCGCCAGGGTCTCTTGCGAGATTTTGGGAATGTATTGTTCCGGCTCGCCCGGCTTGCCAAATTCCGCCATCAATAGCAGAATCCTCGCCAGGCGTTTTTCACTGGAGTTGAAAAGCTGATCGATCAGATCGGCCTGAATGCGCATGCTGCGCTCCAGTATGACCTTCAAAAAGAGGTCCGAAAAACCGTGCTCCATATGCATCACACGGATCATCTCTTCGCGGCTGATTTTGAGAGTGCTGCAAGCAGTGATGGCAGTTGCCGTTGCCAAACGCAACCCAGGCAATGCCGCGAGCGCTTCTTCGCCCACAAAGTCGCCTGCGGTGAGAACTGCGATGGTAGCTTCCTTCCCGGCCGGGGAAACCACCGAGACCATTGCGCGGCCTTGCTGGAGGTAAAAGACCGAGTCCGCAGAATCTCCTTGCGAGAAGAAGGTTTCCTTTGGCGCCAGCTGGATGATTCTTCGCCCCAGGCCGGCGCTCGCAAGAAAGGCGGCGGTATCGAATCCTGGCTTTTCAAGCTGAACCATGGGGGAGCCTCCTTAGAGCCTGCTCACGGTCGCATACTTTGCGGCAAGGCTGCTTGCAGGTTTGCGCGACCAGGATGCCACCTGGTGACCAAAGCATGTTCGCGATCGATGTGGAATGATCGCCCGCACGCGATGACGCTCGACTCTTGCCCCCAACTATACGCCCAATGGAAGCGAGTTGTTCAATTCTGCACAACTTGTTCGCGAGCAATTCAAGTATCTTAGTTTTTGGGTCCAGGATTGCGCCCGAAGAGATGCGCCCGGAGTCTCACCATCAATTCAATCGGTACGCAAGTATCGTTGGGATGGTCGCCTCACGTCTGAAGCGAGGCGGAGAGCGCAAAGAAGGAATTGAACCGATGCTTCCTCCAAAAAAGACGCGCGATATGGCCCGCAGCCTGGTAGCATGCGAGGCCGAAGCGAGTACGGTCTCCCTGCAAGCCGAACCAGCAAGTGTGCGCGCCTATGAGAGACTGCGCCGGCAACTTAGTGCGCAGGTGGGAGTTGACGGTTTTCAGGCGCTCGCTTCCCGAGCCCTGGCTCTGGCCAAATCGCAATCGCCCCGGCTCAGCGCGGTGCAGGTTACGGCAAATGGAGGTTTAAGCGGTCTCGGCAGAGCTGATTCCCAGAAGGACGTGGACGAAGATGGCGAGGCCGGAATCATTCTGATTGCGCAGCTGCTTGGGCTGTTTCTTACTTTCCTTGGCGAGGCGACAACGCTGCGTTTGATCGAAGATTTACGCCTTCAGGTGGACGCCAGTAGAGAGTCGGCCGCGATCACAGAGGACACTATATACTCGACGGCCGATGGACCGGCAATGACTGCGGCTTTCGAGGACCTTCTACGAGAGATTGACCGGCTGAGGAGCGTGGGCGACCGCATTGAAACGCTCGCGGATAAACATCCCGGCATGGAAGATGGGCTCGTGAGCGTTGCGGGAAACATACGCAGTATCGCCACGGTTCTTGACGTTTTCACACTCATACGAAGCAAGGCTGGCGGGCCGCAAGAAGAGACCCCTAATCTGCGAACGAATCGCTACATGAATTGAGTGCCGCAAGCGGCCAATCCAGCTCACATGCCTGGGATCGGATGCAGGACGCCGTCGCCGAAAAGGCGGAATCGCCTGATTGTTCCACGCAGCGTATAACGGCTATCGAAACGACTTATCTTGAAAGACGCAGGGTTGAAATGACGATTCGCCTGGAGACGCGCGAGCTGGCACGGTGTCTTCTTATTTACGAATCCGAGTTGGACGATTCCTCTGAGCCAGGCGCGTCTCCAACTCTTCACGTGTATGAGAAGCTGCGACGGACTCTCTGCATATTTGCTGGCGCTGCCGGTTTTTATTCGATCGCCTCTCGTGCCCTGGCGCTGGTCAGATCGGAAGATCCGAGATTGAGCGCGGCCAGGATTACCGAGGATGGAACATTAGAGGGCCTGGACCTGGTTCAGCATCAAACCGACTTTGACAAGGGAGTTGGCGGGGATCCTGCCGGCGAGGCAGGCGTCGCTCTTATCGCCCGCTTGCTCGAGCTGCTGCAGATCTTCCTCGGCGAAGCTTTAACGGCCAACCTGCTACGGGTCACATGGCCAGGAACAGCCCTCGACGAATGCGATTCCGAGAAAGGGAGAAAAGCGTGAGCACCCAAGACAAAGTGCAGATCAACAAACTGCCCACCGGAGTTCCGGGCCTTGACGAAATTGTGGGCGGCGGTCTGCCGGAATTTTCATTCAACATTATCGCGGGCGCCCCCGGAAGCGGGAAGACAACACTGGCACATCAGTTCGTGTTTGCCAATGCTACCCCAGAGCGTCCTGCGCTCTATTTCACGGTTTTGGGCGAATCCGCTATCAAGATGCTGCGATACCAGCAGCAGTACACATTCTTCGATCCGGCCAAACTGTCCAGCTCCATCCGCTTTATCAACCTGAGCCAGGTTGTCCTGGAAAAGGATCTGGGCGCGGTTTTGGACCAGATTACCAAGGAAGTTGAAAAGGCCAACCCCGCCGTTGTGGTTGTTGACTCCTTCCGCACCATGGTGCGCAAGCCGCAAAGCGATATGGATCTGCAATCGTTCATTCAACGGCTCGCCCTTTTTCTGGCCAGTTGGCAAGCGACGACTTTCCTGATCGGTGAATATGCAGAGGACGAGCTGCGTGATAACCCCATCTTTACCGTCGCCGATGGACTGTTCTGGCTGCGCCAAACGGCGGAGCGGAATTCAATTGTGCGCAAGTTGCAGATCGTCAAACTGCGCGGCCAGGATTCCGTGCCGGGGCTGCACACATTCCGCATCACCAGTGCCGGAGTGCAAGCCTTCTCGCGCACCTTTGGGTTGACCGCGCGCAAACGAAACCCGCCCGGCAATCGGCGCCTTTCCTTCGGCATCGCGGAGCTGGATAAGATGCTGGATGGAGGCGTGCGCGAGGGCGACAGCGTGCTCATTGCCGGGTCTTCAGGAACCGGGAAATCTGTGCTCGCAACCCAGTTCATTGCTGAAGGCGTACAGCGGGGAGAACCGGGAATCGTGGCTGTATTTGAAGAGCGCCCGGAAGCCTATGCGGAGCGTGCCGCCAAATTAGGATTGGATCTGGAAACGCCCCAGAAAGACGGAAAACTTAAAATCCTCTATCTCCGCCCCCTCGATCTGTCGGTAGATGAAACCATGCAGTCGATTCTCGACGCTGTCCAGAAGATCGGCGCCAAGCGCCTGGTGATCGATTCGCTGGCCGGCTTTGAAATGGCTCTTTCGCCAGGCTTCCGCGCCGACTTTCGCGAATCGCTCTACCGCATGATCTTTGCTTTGACGGGAATAGGCGTGACGATTCTAAGCACGGTTGAAGTGGATGAGTCCTTCACAGAATTCCCGTTCAGCACCTACTCCATTTCTTTCCTGTGTGACGACATTCTGCGGCTGCGCTACGTATCCATCGATGGCCAGCTTCGCAAGATCATGGTGGTGATCAAGATGCGGGGCGGGAATCATGCCAAGGATATTCGTGAGTATGAAATCACGTCCAAGGGAGTGGTCATTCTGGGCAAGCGCCTCACAAACTATCAGGCTCTTATCAGCGGCATTCCCAATCATTCGGACCCGTCCGATGCGACGGAAGAGCCCTCGCTGGATACGGGAATCGAGCATAAAACCTAAAGGACCATCCACGAGCTCGAAACCGTGGCCAGGTGCGGCCTCGATTCGGATTGGTCCTGTTAAACGCGCGTCCGTTCCACAATGAACGCAGCCCACCTCGCAATCTCTACCCCCAGCACTTTTTCCGCGCCGTTTTGCGGATAATTTCCCCCTCCCGGCGCAGAATGGAAAGATCAGCCGGTAGCCAGTAGCCAGTAGCCAATAGGCGGAGGATGTTGTTGGTCCCACGGTTCGAGAAGCACGATCCGCGTACCACGGGCCCTCGTCCCGTAACTCGCTTCAATCGAGGACTTTACGCTAAACCATTTGCATTCAATTGCTTACAAAATTCGACCCCCAGACGCTAACCCGCCTGGAATGACGACTTTACCTGAAATGGGTAGGGG
>JBEKEP010000032.1:0-31023 GCA_050013775.1 Occallatibacter sp.
CGCTGGGACAATCTGCTCGAAGCCGGGTCCGAGGCAGCAGCGCGGGCAAAGGGTACACTGCGTCTGGAAGGCAAGGAATACATCGTGCAGGACGGAGATGTGGTGCACATCCGGCATAGCGGGTAAAGCAGGTGTCAGGTTTCAGGTGTCAGGGGTCAGCTGGCCAGACGCATTTTGCTTTAGCATGGCAGGAATTATGCTGCGATCGTTTCGTGAATTGGCGGTGTGGCAAAAGTCAATGCAATTGGCAACAGCAATTTACAAACTTACCCAAGGTTTTCCGCGGGAGGAGACATACGGATTGGCGAGCCAACTGAGACGTGCCGCAGTCTCGATTCCCAGCAATATTGCCGAGAGACATGGCCGATTAGGTATCGCAGAATACAGGCATTTTCTTTGGATTGCCCGAGGATCAAACTTCGAGCTTCAAACGCAATTGGAGATTGCAGATTCTCTCAAGATGGGCGGCTCGAAATTGCTCAAAGAATCCGAGGCGCTTTCACAGGAGATAGGCAAGATGTTTTATGCACTCATCAATAAACTCCGGCCAAAGGCTCAGGCGCGTACCGCCTGACACCTGAAACCCGACCCCTGACACAGGCATGCTCACGACTTCACTCATTCTCGGAACCATTGCCGCACTGGCTGACGTGGCCGGCGGGCTGGTGCTGGTGCGCGCGCGCGGCGTCGAGCGCTATCTGCGCTACTTTGTCGCATTGGGCGCGGGATTTCTGATGGCCACTGCCTTGCTCGAGATGACGCCGGAAAGCATCCGGCTCAATGCGCGGCTGGCTCCGGCGCTCATCATGGCCGGATATTGCGCGGTTCATCTACTGGAACACACCATGAACGCGCATTTTCACTTTGGCGAAGAAACCCATGCCCACGAGTTCGTCTCGAAGCGCACGGGCCTGTCGGTCCTGGGCGGATTGAGCGTGCACGCGCTCTTCGACGGCGTGGCGATCGGGTCGGGCTTTGCGCTTTCCAATTGGCTCGGATGGCTGATTTTTCTTGCCATTCTTCTGCATAAGGTGCCAGAAGGATTCACCATGGCGAGCGTGATGCTGGCGAGCGGGCAGAGCCGGTCGGCAGCATTTTATTCCGCGGTCTTGCTGGCTGCGGCGACGCTGATCGGAGTGCTTGTGATCCAACTGGTGCCGCAATGGGTGCCGTATGGATTGCCGATCTCCGCAGGCGTGGCGCTCTATGTGGCCGCGACCGACCTGGTGCCCGAGGTGAACCGCGAGCCGGGGATTCGCATGGCGCTGGTGTTCTTTGCCGGCGTGGCGGGATTCCTGCTGCTGCGCACGCTACTGCCGCAACTCTAAGGAGTTCCCTACCCCGCGCCGCGCCGGTTTGAGGCTATATTCTATTTTCTGTGGCGCATTGCGTAGCACCTGTTTTGGAAGCGGTGAGCGAATCGCGATCGAGGCGCAAGCGCTTTTCTATCGAATTTTCAGGTGTTCTGCTTTTCACTGTGCTGGGATTCCTGGTGATGGGTTACCATCCCGGTCTTGAAGACGACGGTGTTTATCTGCCCGCCGTAAAAGCGCGCCTGAATCCGGCGCTTTTCCCTTACAACTCCAACTTTTTCCGCCTGCAGTGCCAGGCCACGTTCTTCGATAGCTGGATGGCGGATTTTGTGCGGTGGACCAGGATGCCGCTGGCGTGGGCAGAGCTGATCTGGCAACTAGCGGCGCTGTTTCTGATTCTGTGGGCAGTCAAGAAAATCGCGAACCTGCTGTTTTTTGAGGAGAGCGCGCGATGGGCAGGCGTCGCGATGGTGGCGACGATGTTCACGCTGCCCGTTGCAGGGACGGCGCTGAACATGGCCGACCAACACTTGCACCCACGCAATCTGGCCACGGCCATGATCCTGCTGGCGGTTTGGCGCATTTTGGATGGAAAGCGCTGGCAAGCCGTGCCGCTGCTGCTGGTGGCGTTCTTGATGCATCCGCTGATGGCCGCCATGGGGATTTCGTTCTGTATCTTCCTTACCCTCGCTTTGCTGGAGTCTGTGCGCGTGCGGCTGGGCGCGTCACGGAGCGCAACGGCAGCGGTGGTGCCACTGGGATGGGTCTTCGCACCAGCCAATCCGGCATGGCGCAAGGCTCTGGACACGCGAACCTACTATTACCTTTACCAATGGACCTGGTACGAGTGGCTGGGTGCACTGGCGCCGCTGATTCTCTTCGGCTTGCTGTGGCGCATCGCGCGCAAACGCGGAGAAATTTTGCTGGCGCGATTTGCGGCGGCGGTGTTTTTCTATGCGGTGTTCCAACAGGCTCTGGCCATGGCTGTGCTATGGCCGCCGTCCCTGGTGCGGCTGACGCCCCTGCAGCCGATGCGTTACCTGCACCTTGAGTATTTCCTGTTCATGATGGTGGCGGGCGCGATGCTGGGAAGGTTTGTCTTGCAGCGGAGCGTTTGGCGCTGGGCCGCGTTTTTGTTGGTGGTCAACGGCAGCATGTTTGCTTGGCAGCGGGTGGAGTTTGGCGGGGTCGCGCATTTGGAACTGCCGGGACTTGCGCCGGCAAATCGCTGGCTGCAGGCTTTTGCGTGGGTCCGGACGAATACTCCTAAGAATGCGTATTTTGCTTTGGATCCGCATTACCTGGAAATGCCCGGCGAGGATTTTCACGGGTTTCGCGCTTTGGCCGAGCGCAGCCAATTGGCGGATGCAGTTAAAGATGCTGTCGTGGTGACCCAGGTGCCGGAGTTGGCGCCGGTGTGGGCGAACCAAGTGGCAGCTGAAGAAGGCTGGAGGAACTTCAAACTCGCGGACTTTGAGCGGCTGAAGTCAAAGTTCGGTGTGGATTGGGTGTTGGTGACGTATCAGCAGGCGGGCGGACTTGCCTGCCGTTGGCACAATGATGCACTCGCCGTGTGCCAGATTCCCTAATGGCCCAGAAATCCTCATGCAGAGAGATTTGCAGGGAGCGGCTGCATCCGCGAGAATGAGTGAGTTAACCTTTCACTGACACGGAAACCGAACATGCTCAATCTTGCCCAGCGACTGATTCTCGGTTGTGTGCTCCTCGGCTGCCTGACCGTGGGTCTGGTGATTGCCACGCACAGGGCGCTGGCTGCCGCCGGGCAACTGCATTTGGCGGATGCCATTTGCGTGGTGACTGTGGCAGTTTCGGCGGCCACGATTTTCTTTGTGCTGCGGCCCATTCAAAGCCTGGCGCGCGATGCGCATCGCATTGCGCAGGGAAATCTTGAACACCGCGTGGATTGGAGCAGCCGCGACAGCTTTGGCGTGATCGCCAGCGAGCTGAACCGGATTGCGGTGCGGCTGCGGGAGCTGCGCGACACCGAGGCCGGCCGGCGGCAGATGGAGTTTCAGCTTTCTGACGCGGTGCTGCAGTCGATTTTTGAGCCCATTATCGTGACCGACGGCAAAGGCCACGTGCTGAAAGTGAATCAGGCAGCTTCAGAGTTGCTGGGTGAGGCCGCGGGTGACCGCATGGCGCTGGCGAATACGCCAGGCGGCGAAAAAATCCTGAGCGCCATCCGCGATGCCGTTTCCATGCAGAAGGCTGTGGCTGCTGAAGATGAAGCAGCAATGCTGCCGATGCGGATCGGCCAGGAAGAACGGAGCTACCGGCTGCGCACCACGCCCATGCGGGATTCCGACGGCCGCTTGCTGGGCGCAGTGACGACACTGGAAGACGTGACCAGCCTGCAGGACACCGACCGCTTCAAGACGCAATTCATTACCGTGGCCAGCCGCAAACTGCGCGATCCGCTGATGCAGCTGCGGCGCGGACTCTACGCGCTGGCCCAGGGCTTCAGCGGCGAGTTGACGCCTCTACAGACCGAACTGGTGGCCTCTGCCAGCAAGGACGCCGAGAACCTGAACGACTTGATGAGCGATCTGATCGACGTGGCTGAAATCGACACCGGCAAACGCGAAATGAAGCTGGAGCGGATCCGCCCGCTGCAAGCATTGAACGAGGCGCGCGACCGCTACTGCGATGAGGCTCAGAAGAAGCATATTCGGGTAGAAGTAAAGGCGTACGCCGATCTGACGATGGTGCTCGCCGACCGGCGTGCATTGCGTTCGATCCTGGACAACCTGCTCTCCAATGCCCTGCGCTACACGCCGGAGGATGGCGAAATCCTTCTAGCTGCGGAGGAGATCAAGAGTTCTGTGCAGTTCAGCGTGCGCGACACCGGGCGCGGTATTGAGGCCGAACGTTTGAGCTCCATCTTCGATCGCTTCAATCCTTTCTCAGAGAAAGGCTCCGGGCTGGGCCTGGCGCTGGTGCGGCGGCTGGTGGAGTCGCTGGGCGGACAAATTGCCGTGGAAAGCCGGCTGGGCCACGGAACGACTTTCCGATTCACGCTCCCGGTGGCTGTGGCTGCGGAAGTCCATCATCCCGTCGAGGTGGGCTAGAGCCTGCTATTCACTTTCGCACGCGCGGGCGTTGCGAACGAAAATCGCGCCAGACGAGGCGGAGGACGAAGACTTTGGCGATTCCAAGGTTAGGACGACAACGAAGTATGGCGCGATTTGCGTCGCAACCCGGAGGGCTGGGGCTAGTTTCCCCCATTTCTTTGTCGCTCGTCGCTCGAATACACTCGGTATGCGTCGCTCCTCGCTTCGCGAACTGGAAAAAATTGGCTCCCAGCGCCCACGCGCGCGAAAGTGAATAGCAGGCTCTACGATGGCCGAAATCCAACTCGAAAAAACCCAGGAACCCGCAAAGCTGCGCATCTACATTGGCGCGGCGCCCGGCGTAGGCAAGACCTACGACATGCTGAACGACGCCTACAACATGAGGCATCAGCAGAACGTGGACGTGGTGATCGGGCTGGTGGAGACGCACGGGCGAAAGGATACCGAGGCGCGCATCCGCGATCTCGAGGTGATTCCGCAGAAGGTAATTCCCTACCGCGGCGTGAATCTGAAAGAGATGGACGTGGACGCGATCATCGCGCGCCACCCGAATACCGTGGTGGTGGACGAGCTGGCCCACACCAACGTGCCCGGCAGCAAGAATCGCAAGCGGTATGAAGACGTTCTGGAACTGCTGGACGCGGGCATCAACGTGATGACGGCGGTGAACATCCAGCACCTGGAAACACTGAACGACGCCGTGAACCGCTCGGCCAACACGACCATCCGCGAAACCGTTCCCGACAGCTTTTTCAAGCGCGCCGACGAAGTAGTGAACGTGGACGTGACGGTGGACCAGCTTCGCGACCGCCTGCGGCAGGGAAAGATTTACGCGCCGGAGAAGGTGGAACAGTCACTGGCCAACTTCTTCCGCAAGGGCAACCTGAACATGCTGCGCGAGCTGTCGCTGCGCACCACCGCGGAACAGGTGAGCAGCCGGGCCTCGGAGTATCGACGCACGCAAGGCCTGGAACAGGCGCCGATTCCCGAGAAGGTGATGGTGTGCCTGAGCACGCGTCCCGGCACGGAGCGTCTACTGCGCATCGGCGCGCGGATTGCTGGACGGTTGGCGACTAACTGGTACGCCGTATACGTGACGCGGCCCGACGACAAGGGCCACGGCGACCCGGAGGCCTTTCACCGGCTGGAGGAGTATCAGCGCATGGCGCGCGATCTGGGCGCGCAGGTGGTTTCACTCACCGATCGAAATGTTTCTGACGCGCTGATTCGGTTTGCACAACAGGAGAACATCAGCCACGTGGTCTTTGGCCAATCGGCGCGCTCGCGCTGGGACATCCTGTGGCGCGGCTCGGTGCTGAACCGGTTTCTGTCGGAAGTGCGCGACGTGACGGTGCAGGTGGTGCCGATGCAGAAGGTTGCGCGAAAGGCATAGGGAACAAGGGAGCGAGAAAACAGGAGCTGATGGAGCGAGGAAATCCTTGCTTGGTTCTTCGGTCCCTAGTTCCCTGCTACTCGCAGAAGACGCGGACTTTGGCTTTTTCCTCTTTGGCGTCTACGTCGACGGTCAGATCTTCCAGGTGGTCGATCAGCTCTTCGAGGTTTTCCGGCTTGATTTGCGACAGGGTCAGCGGGATGCCGTGCTTCCTGAGGGTCGCGTCCAACTCATCGTGGGCCTGAAGGGGAATGAGGCTCGCCAGACGCACGCCGGCGCGGAGCAACTGCATGGGAACACGCACGTTAACGGTGGTCGGTTCGCCTTTTTCATTGGCCTCGACAAGCACGCGAAGGTACTTTGCATGCGTCTTCACGGTGGGTTCGGCCGAGGGATGGGAGTCGGGGAATCTGCCCGAGAATGCATCTGCGGTTGCGGTGGTGTCGGGCTCGAGAGCGGCCAACAACTGCTCGGCCTCATCGGCGGTAATCTTGCCCGCGGCCAGCATCTCCAGAATCTGACGGCGATTTTCGTTCATGGATGTTCTCCTTGGAGGATCATTTCTCCTGATCTGTGCGGGCCCGGAGGCCCGCACTACAGCCGGTCAGGAGACCGGCGCTACAGTTCGTTACAGGATGCGCACCAGGACTTTGCTGTCGTGCGTGCTGACGTGAACATGGATTCCGGAGAGGCCGCACAAAATCGACCAGAAAACCGCGATGGCGCGCCAGGGACTGATGCGTCCGGCCGTGCAAACGCCAACGATGACGATGAGAATGAGCGGCGAGATCAGGATGATCGGAATCCAGAGTAAAAAGAGCGGCAGCCACAGGCGTGGCATGTGGAAGTGCGGCGCTTCGAGCTGCAAAACGGCGAAACTTGGAATCATTTGAGGGCCTCCAATGCGCGGATGGCCTCGGCAGGCGTGATTTCGCCCCTGTTAAGCCGATCCAGGACGTCCGTGCTCCTAGGCGAGGGATTGGTGTCAACAAACTCCAATTGGCTGGAGATGCGGTTCAGGCGCGCTTTGATCGTGGGATAGCTGACGCCGAAGGTCTGCTCCATGACCTTGATGGTGCCGTGGGAGCGGAGAAAGGCGATGACGAAGACCTGATCTTCCAGGCTGAGCTGGGCCAATTCGGGCAGGGTGAATTGGCCTTCGACGGTGATCTGTTTCTCGGGAAGGCGGACGCGCTCGATGACGAAAGACGATCCCTGGGCGATGCGGAGCAGGTCTTGCCAGTCGGTAGCGGGTTTGGGATCAGAGAGCATAGCTGGAATCGAGATTGTTGAACTCGATTTCTAGAGTAATCATGTTTATTTAGTTTGTCAAGATAAATAATCAATATTATTAAGTTATATCGACGTTTAATTCAAGATTGTACGTAATCCACAATCGGACACTTCAAGAACGCAATCAACCCATTGGAGTCAGAGCGAGTGGGTTGAGTACGTTGTATTTCAGACATGCGCCCGTGGAATCTCCGAAAGGCTACCGCAGATCCTTCGACTCGCAGGCCGCGCGAAGCGCGGCTTACTTTGCTCAGGATGACATGCGATTCCGTTGCACAGGATGACAAACATAGGAGCAGCCGCCGGTAGGTCACGCGACCCACACACTGTGTGGGTTCCCCGGTCGTGCCCTTCCAAAGCCGGATTGGCTGGAGGCGGTTAGCCAGCGGCGCGCGACTACGGCACGCTGAAGGGGCGGATGCCGTCCCACGGGAAAAGGCCTGTGGGGCTGGTGGCAGTCGAAGGCTGTTCGCGGAACATGTAGCGAACGAAGAAGCCTACCGAGGTGTAGGTATAGTCGCGGGAGTTGTTGGCCGACAGATAGCCGCCGAAGAACCAATGGGGGCTGAATTGATAGGCCACCTGACTGCGCACATCGTAGTTGCCGCTGATGGTGGTGACATTGGGCAGCAAAGGATTGTTCTGCGCGACTTCAAGCGGCTTGTCGCCGGCCAGGGGCCAGAGCGGCGCGGAATCCTCTTGAAACGCCTGTACTCCTACCGCGCCCATGACGTTGTAGTGCCAGCGGTTCATGTAGTGGCCTTGCCAGGTGAAGGGCACGTTGGCGAGGAAGTAGCCCTGCGGGCTGAAGTAGCCTCCCATGCCGTGCGTGAAGGCGTTCTGGTTGTTCTGGTAGTGCATGGCAAAGAAGTTGGCGCCGAAGCTCAGGCTGCCGTACTCGGGATCGGTGAAGACGCGCCAGTAGGCGCCGCCATCGCCGTCGATGCGATTGTTGCTGAGGACGTGGTAGCCGGTGATGTACTGGCCGCTGGCCGAGAAATAGTAGCCAGACTGCGCGTCGCCATGCGTGACCTGCACCTGGCCCTGGTTGTAAACCACGCCTCCCCAGATCTGCCCTTCCGTGCCCAGCGTGGCCTGCCCGGGATCGCGAAGGCCCGCATAGGAGAGCTGCGAATCCTTCACGGAGTCACGGGTGAGAGAGAAGGTGAAGGGTCCGTTGCCGGGCTTCCACATGACGCGTCCGGTGAACGTTGAAACCAGGAAGTTATAGGGCGTGTAGCCTCCGGCGATGGCGAAGTGAGGAAAGGCCAGTTGCAATTCGCCGCCGATGCCCACGGCGTTTTGCTGCGCGGGCGGGGTGACGTTGGTGGCGACGAGGGTGCCGATGGGCTCGGGAATTGCTGTGAGCGTGGTCCCGGAGATAGTGGACTGCGTCACGTTGATCACAGCACTTCCCGTGGCCTGGCTGGAGTCGAGAAAGACGGGCCGGGCGACCACGGTGATACGGGCGTGATAACCGAGTGGCGCGGAGGCCTCAAAGGGCGACTCGATGGCGGCCAGTTCACTGAAGCCGGGATCGCCGGTGCGGTAGTTAAGCACGGTGCTGCCGCCAAGCCAGCCGCTATAGCCGCTCTCGATGGCCTGCAACTGCTGCTCAGCCAGGTCGCGTGGGCTGAGCTGACTGTCCTGACGCTGGATGCGGATCCAGGGACCGCGCAGCGGCGGCAGATTGCGCTGCTCGAGCTCTTCGTCACTGAGACCCGTGGTTGTGGTGCTTTCAGTCGAATTGTCCTGCGGCGCGGGGGCGGGCTGCTGGCCCTCGGCTGAGGTACCGGATTCGCTAGTGGGAACAGTGGCCTCGGGCGGCGGGCTGCTGGTGGTGGGAGCTTTGCCGAGGGTCTGCGCCCGCTTGGTCTTCCTGCGCTTTTGGCTCGTGGTGCAGCCCGTATTACAGCCGGCTTGCGGCTTGGCCGGGGGCTGCTGCGCGGCCTGCGGCTGTTGCTGCTGGGTTTGCGACTGGGGTGCAGAGTAAGCGCCTGTGGCCGCTTCCTGGGCGGAGGGCGTGTATTGCGCCATGTCGTAGGTGCCCTGCCCGGCGCTATTGGACGGCGGCGCCTGCACTGTGGGCATCGGCGCGACGGGCGCATTGGGCACGTTGTGGATAGGGTTTGCCGAGCCCTGGGTGAGCTGATTGTCGGTCTGGTCGGCGAAGAGGGCTTGCGTTTGCGCAGCCGCTGGCGCCATTGGCTGCGATGTAATGCGGAGATCGGTGGATGGCGGGGTTTGCGGCGCGTTATTCGACGCCAGCGGGGGCAGGCGCGAGTTCCCGGCAGCGTCCGTGGTGTTGACGGTTTCTTCGTCGGGCGGGAGACTCATTCTGCCCGTTAACGGCTGCTGGGAATGATGGGGCTGTTCAGTTGCGCTCTGCTCAATCAGAACCGGGCCGGATGTTGACGGATTGCGATTGACGGCCTGGGGAACGTAGATGGGCTGATTCGGAGGCGCAGTTCCCTGCCCGTTCGGGATGTAGTTGGCGCTGGGCGGAAGCGGAAGCGGATCACTGGAAGGCGAGGTGATCTGCGGAGACGGCACGGGCCGGCTCGGCGCGGAAATGGGCGCCTGCATTGGATTCTGCGGCTTGTAACTCGGCAGAGGAGCGAGGCGGTCGGCGCTGGGCAATGGATCGAGGCGCGGGTCGAGAAGGTGCTTGGTGTCGCCGGAGTTGGGCGTGTGATACGTGGTGCCAGGCGGCATGACGAGGCCGTAGTCGAGGCTCTTGACGCCGGAGCCTGGAGGCATGGCGGCGATGGCTGCGCGCCAGAAAGCGGCAGCGCGCTCGTTGTTGCCGCGAGCCTGCTCAAAGCGGGCGGAGAGGCCAAGGACGATGGGGTCGTTGGGATACTTAGCCAACGCGATGCGCAACCAGGCTTCCGCCTGGGCCATATCAGAAGAAGAGATGGCAGCCGAGACGGCGCCCTGGAAGTCGCCGGCGCTGGCGTCGTTCATGTTGAGCGACTTGAAGAGGACGACGGCCTCCTGCGAACGGCCGACGCGCGCGTAGGCTCCCGCGACAGCGAGACGCACAGTCATGTTGTCGGGATAATCCAGCGATGCTGCCTGCAGGAGTTCAACGCCACGCATGAGATGACCGTGTTCGATGGCATCGCCGGCGCGGCGAACGGCCCAATCGGCCCAGATGTTTTCTACTTGCTGGCGCTGATCCGGACCGAGATCCGGACTGACATCGAGACGCTGGAGGAGCGAATAAAGCGCGACGTCGTCCCTGAGGTTATAGAGCAGCCAGGCGTGTTGCACTTCAAGATTTCCGGGCACGGAAGCGCGATGCACGAGATAGTAATTCTCGACGCGATTGAGATAGCGCGTGGCGTGCGGGGTGTCGCCCACGGCGAAGTAGAGGCTGGCCACTCCCTGCACCCATTCGATGTCGGCTTCAAGCTGGCGGCGTACGTCGTTGGGAATCTGGCCGATTTCGGCGAGGGCTTCTGCGTTGCGATTGCCGGCCATGAGCGAAAAGACGAGGCCTTTCCAGGCATCGGACGCGAGAGAGTGTGGCGGATTGGGAATGATGTCGACCTGGCCGATGGCTTCAACGGAAGACTGGATTGCGGCAGGACGGTTTAAACCAAAGCGCATGGAGGCTTGGGTTGCGGCCAAAGGCGCACGCCAGCGTGGCGATGTCCACAAAGCGAGAACCAGATGAGCGCTTGGCATGGAGGGACGCGAGTAGTACGCGCCATGCGGCAGCGGAGAGCGCGCGGGGACAAATCGCGTTTCATCGGACCGAGGTTCAATTCGGGCGCCGGGGCCGGGCGTACCGGCGGGAGGCACGGCAGGATTCGTCTGGGCGGGTTGCGTGCTGGGCAGCACAACCGGCGCGGGGTTATATGGATCGGGGCCGTAGGCAGGCAGCGCTGGAAGCTTGGTGGTTTTGGCGAAGGGCTCGTAGTCGGGATCGAGCAGACGTTGCAGATCGGCTGCGGTGACGGCGCGATGGACCTTTGTGTCCGTCTCCGGGTAGACCAGGACGTGGGCGAGGCGGTCAACGGGCGAGACTTTGGGCATGGCCGCCAGCGAGGCGCGATAGTAGTCGGCAGCGCGCTCGTTGTCGCCGCGGGCCTGCTCGTAGCGCGCGGCCAGAGCGAGGATGGCGGGATCGGTTCCGAAGCGATCGAGGGCCTGACGCAACCAGAGCTCGGCCTGACTCTTGTCGTTGGCGCCAAGAGCGGCGCCGATGGCGCCTTCAAAGTCGCCCGCAGATGCATTCTGCATGGGGACGGTCTTGAAGAGGGCCAAAGCTTCCTTGGCGCGGCCTACGCGCGCAAACCCACCGGCCACGGCCTTGCGAACCGTGAGGTTGTTAGGAAAGGCCTGCGAGGCGGCTTCAAGAATATCGACAGCGCGTTGCGCGTTGCCGTTGTCCATGGCGATGCCGGCGCGGCGTACACTCCAGTTGGCCCAGATGTCCTGCACGGTCTCGCGCTGAGCGACGGTGAGATCGCCGCGGCTGCCGATGCGCATCAAGGCTGCGTAGAGCGCGCGGTCGTTGTCCATGTTGTAAAGCAGCCAGACGTTCTGAATCGCGATGTTGGGAGGCGGCTGTTCTTTGCTCTTGGCGTAGTAGACCATCACGCGGTTCATGTACTGCACGGCGTGGGTAGTGTCGCCGGTGGTGGCGTAGAGGCTCGCTTCGGTTTCGAGGAAGTCGATGTCGCCGTCAAGCTGCTTGCGGATCGCGGGCGGAATCTGCGCGATCTCTTGTAATGCCTCCTGGTCGCGATGCGTGGCAGTGAGCGCGGCGATAAGGCCTTTCCACGCGTCCGCACGGTCTGGATGGTCCGTGAGCAACTGGCGATAGAGAGCGTATGCCTGATCGTTGTTGCTGCGGAGGAGATAGATGGCCGCCAACTGCAGTTGCAGGGCGACGCTGGGCTGGCCGCCGGCTGCGATCTGGAGCTTCATGGAACGCTCAAGGAACCCCTGCGCGACTTCAAATTGATTTGCCTGCTGATAGATGGCGCCGAGCATGGCCAGAAAGCCGGGATCGGCCAGCGCAGTTTCGTAGGCCGACGAGGGCATCTTCTCAACGTCGGCGATCGCCTCAGGGTCCTGACCAATCTCGTGCCGGGCGCTGATGAGGCCTTCCCATGCCGAGACGTTTGAGGGATCGGTCTGGAGAATCTGCGAATAAAGCGCGAGGGCTTGTTCGTAATGCCTGGCGGCCATCAGGATGCCGGCGTATTGCAGCTTGGTGCCCGCGAGAAGCGTGCCACCGTTATCCGGGAACGGCAGCGAAAGCGCAAGGGCGAGGACGCGCTGGGCATCGGCGGGGCGGTTCTGCGCCTGGTAGATGCCTGCGAGCGCGTGGAGATATTCGGGATCCTTATTGAGCGCAACCTCGACCTGCCCAGGGAAACGCGCGGAGAGGGCCAGCGCTTTGGCGTTCTGATTGTCGTGCGCGAAGGCGAGGAAGAGACCGCGCCAGCCCTGGAGCGAAGCGGGCTGAACACGGAGAAGCTGCTCATAGACGTTGGCCGCCGCGGAATACCGCTGTTGCCTCGTGTAGACGCCAGCGAGTCCGTTGAGAGCATCGGCACTGCGCGGATTCATGTCGAGCGCAGCACGGAACCTGATGGCGGCAAGATCGAGCTGATTCTCGTCGAGAGCCTGCGTGCCCTCGCCCATGGTGAGCCAGAAGCGCGATGTGCTGAGCGCAGTTTCGACAGTTTGAACTTTGTAGCCGTTCTTCTCGGCCTGTACGAGATAACTGATCGCGCTGCCGAAATTCTTCTGCTGCATGCGCAGGAAGCCCATACCGGCGGCGAGGCGTCCATTGTTGGGCTCGGCTGCGAGAAGCGCGGTGAAGCGCTGCTCGGCTTCGTCGAGGCGGTGCGCGTTGAGCGCGGCAAAGGCGGCACGCTCCGCTGGCGTGCGCGCGATGCCGTTGTTCATCTGCGCCAACCGGGATTCACTCAGCTTGAGGCCCTTCTGAATTTCCTGATCCTGGGGATGAGTCTTGAGATAGTCGCGCAATTCTGCGGCCGAGGTGGGATTGGCAGCGTCCCAGATCAGCGCCTGGCGATAGGCGGCTGCTGCATCGGGATCGTTCGTGTGCGCACGGAGAATGCGGATACCTTCAGCACGCGTGCGCGTGTCATAAGTGAGCATGATGCCCAGCTGCACGGCATAACGTGGATCGCCGGGATTGCGTTCAGCTAGTCCGCGCATGCCGGCGATGGCTTCCTGCTTGCCGCTGGAGGTGCCGTAGAGAGTTTGATAGTAAGCCAGCCCGATGTCGCCGTCGGGCGGATGGTCGCCGTAAAGCTGGCGGTAAATGCGCATGGCATCGTCGTTGTGGCCTTGTTTGGCGAGCTCGCCGGCCTTGCGCAACGGCTCGTCCGAGCCACTGGTGACGGGCATGGATTCGATTTTGGCGATGTTGGGATCGTTCGGATTGACGCGGCGCAAGCGCGCCAGAGCCGCTTCGGCCTTTTCTACGTTGCCCGTGAGCTTGTAGTCCCGGGCGACGCCCGCAAGTGCTTCAGTGCTGTCGGGCGTGGAGAGAAGAATCTGTTGCCAGATCTGGACAGCCAGGTCGGCGCGGCCGCGCGCTTCAAGGTCTCGAGCTTTGACCACCAAGCCGGCGCGCGTGGCGTCAGCTGAGGCGGATCCTGAGGACTTTTGAGCATGAATTTCCGGGACTGTCCACATCAGACAGACCGCTACGAACAAACTTGCTTTCCAAGCTCCCCAGCCCAACCTCATTGGCGCTTCCATTCTACGTTCAGTTCGCCCCCGGGGCCAAAGTGAAATCTGGCATCGAGAAATCCGGTAGCAAACAGTGCGAGATTCTGATCGTAATACGCTATGTCCTTTCCATACAATCCCGAAGTTGCGTCTTTCTGCGCGCTTAGGCGAATCATCTGTCGGGCGACGACCCGGGACAAATCAGGATAGGCACGCAAATAGGGCAATACGGCCGCGGAAAAGCCTACAGGTCCATCTTGCTCCACAGGAATGCCCTGGTCACTCACCCTTTCCGGGGGAGCATCATGGTTGGCAAGGTAGCCGCTCATCGCAGGAACGGCTTGAAGGATCGTTTCGCGAGAGGGATCGTGGGAATCGATCATGCCGGCCCAAAGATAGACGCGAATGGCGTCGTAGCTGCCGCCGGGACCCTCGGCGTTGGGACCATTCTGGCTGGCGTCCGAGGGTTTGGGCACGGGATAGAAGCCGTCGCCGGGCATGTATTCGACCCAATCCATGGAATATCCATGCGGTGAACTCTGCGCGAGAAGGCGCGGGATGCCCTGCGCGATCTGCTGCCAGGGTCCGGCGGGATCGAGTGTCGCAAAACGCTCAAAGAGGAAGACAGGCAGATAGCTGGGATTCAGGATCCAGTTTTTGTCCTGCTGGAAACCGGCGGGGCCGGGCACGAGCATGGGACCGAAGCCGGGGAGATTCACGACTTCTTCGCTGGCGATGAGCTTGAGCATGCCGCGACCAAGATCGGAGTCGACCTTGGAGTTCCAGAGGCGTCCTGCTTCGAGAAGGGAGTACGCCATCCAGACATCGGCGTCGGAGGCGGAGTTGGGATCGAGGACCTTCCACTGGCCGTCCTTGTCCTTGCCCCAAAGCCAGGCCGGGAGGTGGGTGTTGAGATCGCCGCCAGCGAGATTGCTCTCCGTCCAGGTGAGGACACGGTTGAAGGTCGGGCGATCGTTGTCGACCAGGGAAAAGAAGAGAGCGTAGGCCTGGCCTTCCGAGGTGGTGTGCTGATCTCCGTTGGGATCGAAGACGCGGCCGCTTTGCGCGTCGATGAAGCGCGACGAGTAGGAGCCCCAGAGCTGCCAGGGACCGTCCTTACAGCCGCCCGTCATGGAAAACATGGATAAAGCCAGGATCAGCAGGACGCGGTTCCCCGCCCGAGATGTCGAAAAGCCCATCGTTCGTGTCTCCAGAAGCACGCGGCGCTAGCGGAGTTAGCGGAGTTTGCGGCACTAGCGCGATGTCCCTTGCGACGCCTTACACTATCGCGCTTAGAGAAACGTCTCTCAGCGGCTAAAGCCGCACGTTTTATTTACCGTTGGCGGCACGACTGAAGTCGTGCCCTTTCGCGGCACCACTCATGCAACCGGTTCTAGTCTTCCACCATCGTTAGACGTCTTCTAGCCCTGGCGCGCAACCAATTCCGGACCCAGAATGCAAGCAGGAAGGCCAGAATAATCACAATCAATGCCGCCAGCCAAGGCCGCACGGTGAACCACAACATCAAGTACGTCCACCACGGCAAGACACCCACATGATAGACCTCGGCGCCAACGCGGAAAGACTGAAACTGCGTTCCGTGGAAAACCGCGACGGAACCTGAGATGTCGCTGGCCTGCTGCACCTGCATGAAGGTGTCCATGAAAGGCAAGAAGGTGGTGCCGTCCTTGAGATGAATGGCAACAATGCTGCGGCTGCTGGCGATGTCGTACGGAGATTCGATGCCTTCGATGATGGCGTCGGGAGTGCCCCCCAAAGCCAGCGAGCCCGATTCGGTGTGATCGTTGTTTTCGAGCTTCCACCAGGCGTGATGCAGCAGGTTGACGAAGAAGCCCTGCGTATCGCGCACCTGGACTTGCCCGCTGCCCAGGGAGACGGGAAGATGCGTGCCGAGCTTGTCAAAGCCAGGCTGATCGTTGCCGGATCCGATGATCAGGAAGTCTGTGTCGGCGCCCTCGTGGAGCGCATCGGGGCCGGCTACGGTAACGCGCAAGGCCGGGAAACCGGTCTGGCGGCTGAAGTGACCCATGAGAGTGACGAAGGTCTCGATCTCCTGCTCAGTGGGCGTGGGGGGCAGCACGACGGTGGTTTCGCTCAGGTCGGCAACCCGCGTAAACGGGAAGCCGGCGTTCGAGAAGAGTTCGAGATTGGGCATGGGTGCCCAATGCGGATAATCCCGCAGATCCAGGAAAGAATCACGCAAGATGGCGCCCTGCATATTGATGGGCGTGGTGTCTTCGCAGCCCTGCTTCTTGTGCAACTGGAATGTGAAATCAAAAGACAGCGAGTTAGAAAACGGACGCAGGTTCACGATAGGAACGGGCACGTCGGTTTGCATGCGGCGCGAGGTTTCCTGTCCCGGGATGAGCGGAATCGAACCCATGAACGCGTCGTTGACGCGCACCTGCATGCTGGAGATGGGCCCAATGGGAACGGAGTTATAGCGGTAGACCACGTGAAGCTTGGTGTTGGGCCCTTCCGTGGCGTAATAAATGTCGGGCGGGATGCGGAAGTAGACGTTGAGCGGCGCGGTGCCGTCACCTTGCATCTGCTCGGCGCTGGCGTAATCCCAGAGGGCGATGGTCTGATCGGTGCGGGCCCAGCGCGGAGCGCCATCGGGCTTTTGCTTGCCGGGCAGACTGACACCCTGGACTGCGGTCTGTGGACCGTCGAGCAACTCACTGTGGAGAGCCACGGCCTGCGCCGCCTTGATGAGATCGTCGGCACTGCCGCCAGTAATGATCAGGAGCTTGCTCAAGGGATCGCTGGGATTGTCGCGCATGGCCACTGTGGGCGAAGTGACGCCCGATAGATTCAGGCCCGCGGGAAGACTGGATGGATTCTCCGCAATGAGGATGGCGTTACCGGCCGGGATGGGGCCGATGTGCACCGGGAATCGAACCGGGCGATTCTCAGAGATCATGCCGAAGTAGCTGGTGACGATGCCGGCGGCTTGAACGGCTTTCAATGAGGGCGCGCTGAGAAAGACCAAAGGAATGCTGACCGGCTGAATGACGGCGGGATCGACGAACGGCATGGGCAATTGCTTGAGATCGTCGGCCAAATGCAGCAGTGTGCCGCGGATGTCAATGTAGGTGCTGGGAAACACTCTCGCCCACAGTGCGGTGCTGGCCGGGTCTTCGCAGACCATTGTGTAGTGGCCGATAAATTCGATGGTGAAGGTGTTATTGTGCACCAACAGCTCAGAAGGAATGGTGAACTCAGCCTCGGCATCGCGGCTGTCGGAGCCGCCATTCTGGCCCGGCGTGGGCTCGATGGTGGCGAAGAGAGATCCGTTCATGATGAGCTTGAGATGGCTCAACTGTGGGATGAGGCTGGGCGAGAACGCGTAATGAACGTGAATCTTCGCGGCACCGACGACATGGGTTTCAGGCAGCGTGAAGTAGATGCTGTGCTGGGTGTCGATGCTGTGCAACTCGATCTGCTCGATCTGTGATTCCCCGGCGTCTTCCAGCGTGAAGTGATCGTGATACTGGCCGGGAAGAACGGGAGCATTGACGTCGGTGGCAGCGGTCTGCAGTGCGCCGGCATTGCCCGGAGCCTGAGCATGCGTCGTTTGACCGCCCCACGCCAGCGCCGCGGCGAGAGAAAGAAGAATCAAAGGACGGGCGATGGAAAGCGCCTCGGCCTTGCGCTCGGCGGAGCGGCGGTCGCTGAAAACGCTGCGGAAGGTGACCCACATGCCGTGCATGGAGATCTGGATGATGCGTCCCAGACTGCCCAGCACGTTGTCGCTCTCGCGCGACTCGCCCCAGCCGAGCCAGGAATCGGCGCGTGAATAAAGGGCGATGGTCAATACTTCCTGTTCTTCAATCGTCAAATTTTCAAAAGCAACCCGCAGCACCGATCCCTCCGATGAAACAACCGTAGCAGGCAGGTCGATGGCCACCGACGGAACGGGAAAAGCCAGACGCACCTGCGACTGAGGCATCACGTCGAGGGCCTGTTCGAGACGAATGCCGGTACCGCCGCTGGAGATGTCGATGGTTTCGGCGGCAACCGATCGGCCATCGGGGAATTTGACGACAAGCGGGCTCACGACATTAATGCGCACTGTGGTGCGCAATTGCTGGAGCTCGCGCGCGACAGCCGTGCAGACACCCAGAATGATGATGTTGAACAAACACCACATGACATTCATCAGCACCGTGCCGGGACGGTCACGATCCCAGATGAAGAAGCGCGGAATGGCGACGATGAGTCCGGCGATGTTGAAGACGAGCAGAACGAGGAAGGGCTGCGCGATCTTGGAATCGAAAAAGGTGCGCTTGACCACACCGCCTTTGGCGGTGACATTGAACTTGCCCAGCTTGGGGTTGATGAGCGCCAGCATGGTGGGCAACAGGATGTAGGGCGAAAGCACGGTCTCGTAAATCTCGTTCCAGAACGAATAGCGGTGCTCACCCTGAATGCGGGAATTGGTGACGTTGGAAAGAATAAGGTGAGGCAATGCGTAGGCGAGAATGGCGGCCCAGTAACCGGGAATGTTGGTGTGATTCAGGAGCAGATAGATCAACGGCGCGGTCAGGAAGATGAGGCGCGGTACCGCGTAAAGGAAATGACCCATGGCGTTGAAGTAGCAGAGCCGCTGCGCGAAAGTGAGTCCGGGAGCGAAGAGCGGGTTGTCGGTGCGCAGAACCTGGATCATGCCTCGCGCCCAGCGAATGCGCTGGCCGATGTGCGCGGAGAGGCGCTCGGTCGCGAGTCCCGCAGCCTGGGGAATGTTGATGTACGCCGTGTTCCAGTGATTCATCTGCATGCGCAGAGCGGTGTGCGCATCTTCCGTGACGGTCTCAACGGCAATGCCGCCGATTTGGTTCAGCGCTTCACGGCTCAGGACGGCGCAGGAACCGCAAAAGAAGGCCGAATTCCAGAAGTCGTTGCCGTCCTGCACGATTCCGTAAAAAAGCTCGCCTTCGTTGGGGATGACGCGGAACTGTCCGAGGTTGCGCTCAAAGGGATCGGGAGAATAAAAGTGGTGCGGCGTCTGCATCACCGCAAGCCTGGGGTCGCGCAAAAACCAGCCCACGGTCATTTGCAGGAAGCTGCGCGTGGGCACGTGATCCGAGTCGAAGATCGCGATCAGCGGAGAATGCGTGGTTCCGAGGGCGGCGTTGATATTGCCCGCCTTGGCGTGCTTGTTGTCGGGGCGCGTCCGGTAGCCGATGCCGGCATCGAAGGCGAACTGCTCAAACTCCGGGCGGCGGCCGTCGTCGAGGATGTAGACGTGGAGCTTCTCTGCGGGCCAATCCATGTTGAGCGCGCCCAACGCGGTGTAACGCACCACGTCGAGAGGCTCGTTGTAGGTGGGAATGAGCACGTCGATGTGCGGCCATTCCTCGGG
Source organism: Occallatibacter sp. (assembly GCA_050013775.1). Lineage (GTDB taxonomy): Bacteria > Acidobacteriota > Terriglobia > Terriglobales > Acidobacteriaceae > Telmatobacter. The sequence continues at coordinate 19,204 of JBEKEP010000032.1, forward strand.
ATTGTCGGGCAGTGCGACAGGAGCGCGGCGCAACGGCCAGATGGTCTGGAAGTAACCCAGGAACAGGATGATGAATGCGTAGATTTCAGCACCCAGGAGGCAAAAGATGAAAAAGGCGTCGAGGGCGCCGGGGTGGCTTGCCGGGTCCTGGAAGAAGCGAATGACTTGATTGATGCGCCAATATCCATAGCGGAAAGTGCAATACATCGACAGCATCATGAGGGCGAGGGTGACGAGATAAGAATCAGAACCGCGCGCCATGACCAGGGCCATGAGGAGGCACAGTAGACCGAGGACTGCCTGTTGCGGCCAGTTGAGCGGCAACACCGCCATGAAGATTAATATGGCCCCTGCCGCAAGCAGGAAGAGCAGCCGGAGAATCTTTGTAAGGAGATTTTCGCCCGCCCCGATATCCTGCCAAACGTCCGATACCGTCATCGTTCACTCCACCGCACGCCACGGAAGGTGGTGCTCGCGGGTGCGGAAAGGCTCTTGACCCATCCCGCAAGGCTGGCGTAATCCTCGGTCACAGCCGAATTGGGCGCGTAATCCATTACGGTCATGCCTTCGGCGAGCGCTTCGCTGACGGCCGGGGTGTGGCGCACCGCAAAAGGCAGCAGCCGATCGCCCAACTGCTCACGGAGCACCTCGCGCACGTCAAGATGCAGCGGCTGCGAGGGATCGAACTGGTTGAGAACGTAGTACGGAAGCGCCGGTTTGCCGGCGTTGCCGTTGTGGTTGTGCTCGAAGAAAGCGTCGATGGAGCTGACGCTGACGACGGAGCACATATCGGGGACGAGGGGCACGAGAACCTGCGGCGACAAACGCATGACGCGGCGTGTGGTGGCGCCTGAAGCCGTGGCCAGATCGACAATGACGCGGCTAACTCCGCGAGCGTGTTTGAGAATCTCTGCCGTGAATGCTTCGGATGTGGCAGCCTCAGAGCCGAGCGTCTCGGGATCGAGCGTGATCATCTGGATGGGCGCATCGCCACTGGCAACCGGCGGGCTGAAAGTACGAATCAGGCCGGGACGCTGATCGCGGGCGCCGAAGAAGAAGGGCAACAAGCCGTAAGCGGCGGTATCGACCAGCAGAACCCGCTCACCGCGCCCAGAAAGCACGCGGCCAAGGGTTGCGACCAGGCTGGTTTTGCCCACGCCTCCGGCCAGCGAAAAGACGGCCAGAACAGGAGCGCGCGCGGGGGTGGGGGCCGGCGCCAACTGCGTGGGCTCATTGTCTTCAAAGATGCTGCGCAGGGCAAACCAGCGCGAGACGAGGCGATCGCGGGAACCCTGTAAGGTGTCGTCAGGAGAAGGCGGGATCGCCGGCTGAGCGAAGGTCTCCGGGCGCTCCGGCATTAACCAGGCGGGACGGCCGACGTTTTCGCGCGGATCGGTCGACAGCCAGGGGGCGCGCGGTTGCGATATGTCATCTTCCTGCACGGGCGCAAGCGGCGGTGCAGGTTGGCGAAAAGCGGGCGGTTCAGGATAACGATCCTGCGGCGGCTGTTGCCATGCGGCCTGTTGCGGGGATTGTTGCGCGGTTTGCTGCGCAGCCCGTACCTGTTCCGCGGCCAACTGTGCGGCCTGTGCCTGTTGCGCGGCCAATTCCGCGGCCAGTCGCGCGCGTTCCTGAGCGACTTCCTGTGCGGCGCGTTGCGCACCTTCCAGAGCAGCTAGTTGCTGGGCGCCTTGTTGTGCGGCTAGTTGGAGCCGCCGCGTTTCTTCCGCGACGCGAGCGGCTTCGACTGCGCTTTGCGGGTCGGTTTGCTGATGCGTGCGCTGACGTTCCTCTTCGATGGCCTGTTCCATGCGCTGCCGGGCTTTTTCGCGCATCTGCGCGCGCGAGGCGGAAAAGTCACGATACTTGCCGCCGTGCAAATTCGCCCACGAATACAGCGACGCCACATCTTCCGGCGTCTCATTCGGGTCGGGAGGCGCGTGCTCAGTCATTCTTTACCCCTGCACAGTTGCTCTTCTTCCGAGTTCCCGTGGATGGCAGTGCCTTGTGCGGTTTTGACGTCTAAATAACCGGGAATCCGTACCCGGATGGCGGGTATCCTCACCGGTTATCCTAGCGGCGCTACTGTTGCCAGAACAATAACACTTGCAAGGCCACCGTGCTAACACTTTCTTGCCATGAAAAAGGCGCGAAATCCCTCATTTTCTGAGTGATGCGGGAATTCCTCCCCCATCAGTAATCGAATGCAATGGCGCCTGCGATTACCATGGTACTAACATCGAATGTTACCCGAAAGATCAACCCCCGAGGCCGTCGGGGGCGAGCTGAAAAACTGTGCTCGGTGACGAGGCAGTTGAGCTCGCGCGCACGCGATTTTTAGGGATGCGAATACACCCCGATCGGGTGGAACCGGACGAACTCTCGCTGTGGTAGTTTTGAAGGAGCGGCCTTATACGAGCTCGTAGCTCAGTTGGTAGAGCAACGCCCTTTTAAGGCGTGGGTCCTGGGTTCGATTCCCAGCGAGCTCACCACCCAGGCTGCCAATTCCCTGCCCCAATAAGATTACAGATTGGGTTCTTTCTAACCTACCTTAACCGATTCGCGAAAGACGCGAATCGGCGAAGCTCCACCGCACGGACGAAGACCTATCCGCGGGGACCCCGGGGTGGGGCACCCTTTTCGTGTTGGGCTCGCTGCGCGACCGTGTTACGGCTGCAGATCGAATGCCGGACGCAGGCTGCCATCCATGTAGAACGGAACGGACGTGTGTTCGTGGACGATGCGCCAAGCGCCGTCGATGCGTTCGAAGCACATGGTGGCTCGCATCCAGAAACTGATGGGGCGGCCGGCGGCTTTGGGCGTTCCACTCAAGCGGAGATAGCCGAATCCGTAGGCGTGATCGCCGCTGATGGTGACCTTGAAGTCTTGCGCGATCAGTTCGAGTGGCGTATCCCAACCTTCGAGCCATTTGCGTTTGCGCTCCACGCTGATGCCGTCGTGCATGAGCGGCGGTTCCAAGTCGTAAATTACGGCGTGCGGCGCAAAGGGCGCGGCGATGCCCTCGGGGTTTTTCTCGAGGTGGGCTTTGTGAAGAGCGCCACCGAGGGCGAGAATCTCAGCCTCATCGGTGGATACGGATGCGTTCAATGTTGCGGATGCCATGACAAACCTCCTGGGGTGATGGGATCGATTTCAAAAATTTAACGCAGGTCGAGCGCGATACACGTGAGCGACGCAACCTTTGGGAAATGGCGTCGAACTGACGAGTTCAAGATCAAGCGGCCGCGGGAGGGTTGCAAAGGGAGAGCGGCCGACACCGAGCACCACGGGATGAATGAGCAGGCGGAATTCGTCGACGAGGCTGAGCTTGATGAGGCTCTGCGCGAAGCCTGCGCCACCATGCGCAAGAATATCCTTCCCGGGCTGCTTCTTGAGACGAGCGATCTCATCGGAGAGATTGCCGCTGAGAACGGCAGGCTGAGCCCACGAGCGAGCGATTCTATCGGTCGGCACCGCAGATTCCACGGCCGGGTGCGCACGCGCCGCATCTTTGACGGCTTGCGTGGTTTCGCGGGCGCCGAACAGCTCCTCAGCCGTGCGTGTGGTGGCGACGGCCTTTGGAATCTCGTTCATGGGTGGCGCGAAGACTTGGGTTGAAGTGGGCCACCATGCAGCCATGTCGTAATAGGTGCGGCTGCCCATGAGATGCAGGCCTGCCTGCCAAAGCGTGTCGACGGTCCAGCGAGCCGACTCTTCATCCCCGGTGCGGAAAATCCAGTCGGCTTCGCCATTGGGCCCGCAAACGAAACTGTCGATGGACACAGACATTTTGAGAATAAGTTTTCGCATCGTTGACCTCCGTGCGATTCCGATGAGGAATATCCAGCGTTCAAGCTATGGGGAACAGAATTGCAGTGATGTTCTGGTCCGCGGGCGTTGTGCTCGGATCGGTGAGGTAGTTCTCAATGTTGAAATCGTCGCGCAGAGCGATCTTCCTTTCCGCGATGATTGCGAAGGCGCGCGTGTTGGCCTCCGGCAGTTGGTCGAACGGGCCGGTGACCGTGAAGCGAGCGTATTTGCCGCCCTTGAGTTTCTCGTAGGTGAGTTCCGCAGGGAGATTGGCGGGCGGAGCGCTGAGGATGAAACCGGCCCGGTAGATTCCCTTGGTCGGCTTGTAAAGTGCTGCGGCGCCCGTGATCTGATTGCGTGCCATCAGTGCCGGCATGAGTTTTTGAATGGTCTGCCATACCTGCGGTGCATTGGCCGGGATGTTGCCTACGCGCTGCAGATAGACGTAGTGGGTGGCGGGGAAATCGACGACTTCAGCTTCGGTGGTGAGATTCAGTGTTGCGGGCATGATCAAACCTCCTGTGTGGGTTGGATTGGGAATGGCGTATGTGGGAGCTTCGCGGAACCGGAGCAAGTGAACAGTAGCTCAAGGTAGCGGTGGAGATGATTGAGGCAATCCGCGGCGACATGTGAGCTCTGTTGCGCTTTGGCTAGAATGAACGAGCCTTGGATGACCGCTTGCGTGTAATAAGCAAGGCTTTCGACAGTCCATTCGGGGGAAAGTCCGTACTTTTGAACGGCAGCTTCAATGTCTCCGACGAGCGTGGCGGCGTGGGCGCTGATGCAGCGGTCGCACGCTTTGCGGATGGCAGGATGCGTTTCGTAAGTTTCCTGGACCATGGTGCCGAGCAGGCAGGTGTACTCCGGCAGATCGCCTTGAAGGATGGCCTTGCGGAAGTCGACGTAGCCGAGGAGGCGGTCGAGAGGATCGGCGTGAAAGTGATAAGGCGCCGCGGAGAAGATGCCGTCAGCGAAAGCGGAGAAGTGCTCGGCAGCGGCGAGGGCAAGGTCTTCCTTACTCGCGAAGTGATGGAAGAAGCTGCCCTTGGTAAGTCCGGCAGCCTCGCAGATGTCCTCGACGCGCGCCGCGGAATAGCCTTTGGCGCGAATGACATAGAGGGCGGCATCGAGGATTTTGGTTCGGGAATCGTGATGAGTATCGGTCAATGTGGCCATGGTGTACCTACCAGTTGGTATGAACATACCTACTAGACGGTATGTCGTCAAGGGAAAGTTTTCCACAGGGGCCGCTTCCCCGCGTCTAAACGGGAGTTTCCGGCTGGACGCTGCCTCGCCCGGAGCCCCGCGAATTCATCTCGCTGACGCTTATTTCTAGTACGACACCTGGTAATAGCCGGTGCCGACCGCGCCAGAAAGGCGCACGAATCTTGTGGGCGGAAGTGAAATACAGCTCGGTCCGCTCTGGAGCGGAAGCTGCGTGATCGTGACCCACGTGGTGCCGTCAATGGACTGGTCAACGAGGAAGTTGCTGGCGAGTCCGCTGGCCGGGGCGCAGACGGTGAGAGTCTTTGCATATCCGAGATCAGGGCTGACGCCGTATCTCGCGCCAACGCCAACCACGAGCGTGCCGCTTTTTCCTGAAGCTGGAGTGCCGACGATTGCGACCTGACCGGATATGGGTTGCGTGATCGCGGAGCCGTCCACTTTGAGCGCTTTGAACGAGGTTACTTCGGCGAGGTACGTATTGTTGGTTCCGTCCTGCACCTTCACTGGATTTCCGGCGCTTGATTGCGCGTTGACGACGGTGTGGCCGCCCCAGAGCGCTCCAGCTACGAACAGGCTGACTCCTGCTATGGCGAGAAGAATTTGCGCGGTAAACTTCATAGTGCCTCCTTTTGAAAAACGCCGGCGAATAGAAAAACCTGCACTGACTGAAGGGTTGAGTCAAAGGGGAAGGACGAACGATCGATTACCACAACGGATCGATCGCTGTGGCTGAGATCTTGTTTTTCGCCACCGGTTCAATGGAATTCTATCTCGATGCGCTCAGGAATTCGGTCGATTCTCACGAGCACGCGATCCATGGGCATCGGATAAAGCCAAGGCGCCAATGTACCGAAGCGAGCAATCGGCTCGGCGATTGGCAACGATCGGGTTGGTCGCCGAACCGGAAGTTACCTTTTCACTAATATCTCTCCGACCGGTCGCGGCGGCCACTTTTTGGTGCACTGATCCCATTCGTTTTAGGATGGACCTGCGGCCCGGTCGGGCTTCGGGTACCGAGGAAAGCTAAAGCATGGTTTCGGCGGAAGAGATTGTCGCGCTGCAGGACCGGCTGACATGCCTGTGGCACGAAGCGGCAAACGGGCGGGAGAAATCGGCTCCAGAGAACTTGGCCAACGCCTGGCTCGACCTGGTGGCCCGGCAGCATCGCGCGAACTTCGATTTGTGGCATATCGAGGATGAAGCGCGCGCCCCGCGGGTGAGCGACGCCGAACTGGCAGCCGTGAAGCGCCGCATCGACCAGACCAATCAACTGCGTAACGACCTTGCCGAAGCGCTCGACCATAAGCTTTTGGAATGGCTTGCGCCGCAAGGCTTACCTAAATGTGAAGCGGCGCAGAACTCAGAGTCGCCGGGACTGATCATCGACCGACTGTCGATTCTGGCGTTGAAGATTTACCACACGCGCGAAGAGACCGAGCGCAAGGATGCGCCGGAGGGCCACGCTGTGCGTAATCTGGAGAGGCTTGAAGTTCTGAAAGAACAACGCGCCGACCTGGCAGCTTGTCTGGATGCGTTGTGGAGGGACACCGTGAGCGGGGCGCGTTGCTTCAAGCTCTACCGGCAGATGAAAATGTATAACGATCCCGCGCTGAATCCGGCAATCTATGGGAAGACAGGGAACAAGAGAACGAGGGAACAAGGGAACACGGGCTGAGGAGTTTCGAGACAGGCCAAGCGGTCTCGGGGAGACCCCAAGACACAAATTCGGCTCTTTCGCGAGAGAATAGGCGCTCCTACGCGATGAAAAAGCCGTTTGAAAGCACCCCCATTGACGGGAGGCGGGGTTCTGCGTATAAACATGGCCTAAGTCATGTTATGTTTCAGCCAAGGTTCCCCGCCCACATGGAATTGGGATACGGGGGAAAGGAATGCACGCTTCCAGCAAAAACCATGACGCAAGATGCTCGAGCCGCGGCAGCCAGCCGCAAAAAGAATGCGGCCCCGGCCGCTAAATCCGACGGCCACGCCCGTGCCAAGGCGAGTCCTGTCTTTCAACACTATGAGGCGGCCGTAACGCTGTTGCAGCAAGGAAAGTATGAGAAGGCGCTGATCGCCCTGGAGAAATTGTTGCCAGAAGCGCCGCCAGAAATCAAGGATCGCTGCCGGATGTACATCAGCACCTGCCAGCGCCAACTGCACGGTCGCGGACGGTCATTCCCCACTCCCGAGGAACACTACGACTACGCCATCTCGCTGCTGAACACCGGATACTACGAGGAAGCGCGCGAGCAGTTGAACCTGATTCTTAACGACCACCCCGGCGCCGACTACGCCTTTTACGGGCTGGCGGTGCTGGAATCCATCACCGGCCGCACCCAGGACTGCCTCTCCAGCCTGGCACGGGCCATCGAACTGAACCCCAAGAGCCGGGTACAAGCGCGCGTCGACAACGACTTCCAGAACATGGCAGACGATCCGCGCTTTACCGAGTTGCTTTACCCCGAGGTTCCTTAGGGTCTGCATTGAACCCAACGATTCCCGGAAACGATGAACTGGCGCCGGAGCGCGACCGCGCAACGGCGACGGCAGAGCGGGCATTGCGCGTGGTCGCCATCGGCGGCGGCACAGGGCTCTCCACGCTGTTGCGCGGATTGCGCCGGCATGTTCCGGCCCCCGGAAAGAGTGCTACAACGGCGAACGCCATCGCGGACCTTGCCGCCGTGGTGACTGTCACCGACGACGGCGGTTCCTCGGGACGGCTGCGGCAGGACTTCAACATGCTCCCGCCCGGCGACCTGCGCAACTGCATGGTTGCCCTCAGCGAAGAAGAGGATCTGCTGACACAACTCTTCGCGCACCGCTTTCGCGCCGGCGACGGGTTGAAGGGGCACAGCTTCGGAAACCTGTTTGTGGCCGCGCTCACGGAAATCACGGGCGATTTTGCGCAGGCGGTGCAACTGGCGTCAAAGATCCTGGCCACGCGGGGGCACATTTATCCGGCGACCACGGCCAACACCACGCTGGTAGCGAACATGGATGATGGCTCGATCGTGCGCGGCGAGACCCAGATCACGGCAAGCAAGCGGCGCATCGTGGAACTAACGCTCGATCCGCCCAATCCCACTCCCCTGCCGGAGACGCTTGAGGCAATTGAGCACGCGGATCTGATTACGGTGGGCCCGGGCTCACTGTATACGTCGCTGATCACGAATCTGCTGGTGGACGGCATCCCCGAGACGCTGGGCGAGGCGCACGGCGTGCGCGTGTTCATTTGCAACCTGATGACCCAGGCCAACGAGAGCCTGGGATTGAGCGCCGCCGATCATATCCAGCGCATTTACGACCACACGCGCAGACCCATCTTCGATTTTGCGGTCGTCAACACGGGGGAATTTTCGCCGGACACTCTGGCTCGCTACGCCGCCCAGGGCGCGACGCCGATCGTGCCCGACGTCGAGCGCATTGAAGCGCTGGGCGTGCACTGCATTACCGGGGATTTTGCCAGTGAAGAAACCCTGGTGCGCCACACGGCCAGCCGACTGGCGGACGTGGTGCTGGAACTGGCGCAGACCCGCGCCGGATCTTCACAAAATCCTCAATAAAAACTCTTTTCAGGCGTAGACCCCTCGGGATAGAGTCGAAGTGCGCGCTTACCTCACCTGCGCGACGAGGAGGATGTGTGAACAAAACCCGATTTTGGATGATTCTGGGCTGTTGCATCATTGCTCTAGCTGCGCAAGCCAAGGGCCAAAGCAGGAAGCCGGGGCTCTGGGAGGTTACGTCGCAGATGAGCATGTCGGGCGGGCCGCAGAACATGCCGCAGATGCCGCCGCGCACGAGCCAGGTTTGCGTGACCCAGGCAATGGTTGACAAGTACGGAGGGCCATATAGCAATCCGCCGAACAGCCAATGCCAGATGACGAATGTATCGGTGACGCCGACAGGCATGTCCGCAAACCTGAGCTGCACTGGACGCGGAACTATGACCGGAACCGTACAGATGACATTCGTGGATGCGGGCACAACCAAGACCACGGTTCAGATGTCGATGATGATGGGCTCTAATGCGATGAACATGACTATGGTGTCGACGGCGACGTACAAGGGGCCCGATTGCGGCAGCGTACAGCCGCTTCCCATGCCTGCGAGCAAATAAGGAAATTCGCGGACGCTGCGTGGCCGGTTTAAGCCTCTACTGTGCGCTTGAGCTGGCCGCAGGCGGCGAAGATGTCGCGGCCGCGCGGCTGGCGAATGTAGGCGGGGATTCCGTCGTCCATGAGGATCCCCTGGAACTGCTCCGCAGTCTCGGGTTTTGGAGTTGCGTAGGGGATATCCGGCCCGGGATTCCAGGCGATCAGGTTCACTTTGGCGGGAAGGCCTGAGCGGCGCACGAGGCGTGCGACCTCATGGGCGTGTTCCGGCTGATCGGTTACGCCGCCCAACAGCACGTATTCAAAGGTGATGCGCTCGCGGGGACGCAGCGGGACCTGGCGTACCGCATTGATCAAAGCGGCGATCGGCCACTTGTGGTTGATGGGCATGATCTCCGCGCGGACCGCATCGTTGGGCGCGTTAAGGCTGATGGCGAGTTTGGGACGCAGGTCGAGCGGTTCTCTCGCGAATTTTTCGATCCCGGGAACAATGCCTGAGGTGGAAACGGTCATGCGCCGAGGGCTGAGGCCGACCTCGCGAACCAACAAGCGCACTGCAGCCATGAAGTTGTCGTAGTTGAGAAACGGCTCGCCCATGCCCATGAAGACCAGATTCACGCGATCGCGGCCGACGCGAACGGCTTGACGATCGAGAACCGCGACGACCTGGCCTGCGATCTCGCCTGCGGTGAGGTTGCGCTGCAGGCCGAGCTTGGCGGTGAGGCAGAACTGGCAGTTGACGGCGCAACCGATCTGCGAAGAAATGCAGATCGTGGCGCGGGACCAATCCTTTTCGTGAGGGCTGGTTTCATCGCCCGCTTCGCCATCGTCGCCCTCGGGCATCCAGACTGCTTCCGCCGTTTCACCTTTTGGCGCAGAGCCTGCAAACTCGACCAGATAACGCTCGGTGCCATCTAAGGACTTGAAGGCGCGGGCGATCGTAGGACGGCCGATTTGCCAGCCTTCGGCAGTTAGTTTCGCGCGCAAAGGCGCGGGCAAAGTGGTGATTTCAGGAACTTCCGTAAGCCACTGACGATACATGGCTTCAGCGATCTGTTTTCCTCGGAACGCGGGCTCGCCAGCCGCAACCAGAAGCTTGCTGAGAGATTCCGCATCTAATCCAAACAGTGGCTCCCTGAGGCCCCCGGACGCACGGTTCACGTCTAAAGAAACGAGTTGGGCTGGTTTTTCGCGCATAGCAGAGCTCAGCTTTCAGTATCTTAACTTTTCCTGAGGGGCTCTGGATTCGAACCATCCGCCCTCCCCGTTGCCGAGCGTCGCTGCCGGCTTATTGGAATTGGCCTACAATCGAATTTCGAACTGGTGCCCATGAACACTGAGAGAAATCTTCGCCGTACCGTTTTGCCGAACGGCCTGATCGTGCTGACCGAGCGCATGGACCACCTGCATTCCGTAGCCATGGGCATCTGGATCAAGTCCGGCTCGCGGTGCGAAACCCCGGAGATCAACGGCATCTCGCATTTTGTGGAGCACATGCTCTTCAAAGGCACGCGATCGCGCTCGGCGCAACGCATTGCGCGTGAGATGGATTCGATCGGCGGCAACCTGGACGCCTTCACCAGCAAAGAAACCATTTGTTTCAACGTGAAGTCGCTGGCCGATCATGTGCCCATTGCGCTGGACGTGCTGAGTGACATGGTGCTGAATCCCACGTTTGCCCTGCCTGATATTGAGCGCGAGCGCGGGGTGATTTTGGAAGAGATCAAGATCGACGAGGATAATCCCGACGTGCTGGTGCACGAACTGTTCACGCAGAGCTTCTGGAAGGGGCACCCGTTGGGTAAGCCGATCCTGGGCACCACGGACACTGTGGCGCGCCTGGACCAGCAGCAGCTCTTTACCTACCACGGTGACCGCTTCCACGGCGGGAACATGGTCTTCTCCGCGGCTGGAAACCTGGATCACGACCAATTTGTGGCGGCCGTTGCGGAAAAGTTTTCGGCACTGGCCGTCGGGAATCCATTGCACGAGCTTTCAGCACCCGAGCCGAGCGCCCGCATTATTCTGCGCAATAAGAAGGCGCTGGAACAGGTGCAGATCTGCCTGGGCGTGCCGGCGCCGCCGATCACAGACGAAAACCGCTACGCGACGACGATCCTGAACACGGTGCTGGGCGGCGGCATGAGCTCACGGCTGTTCCAGACCATCCGTGAGGAGCGCGGGCTGGCCTACTCGATTTATTCCGACCTGAGTCCGTATCGAGACACGGGCAATCTATGCGTGTATGCGGGCACTTCGGCGAAGAAGGCGCTGGAGGTAGTGGACCTGATTCTTGCGGAGTTCCGCAGCCTGAAGCAGGAGCCGATCAGCGCCGAAGAGCTGACGCGCGCCAAGGACCAGGTAAAAGGCAACATTCTGATGGGGATGGAAAGCTCCAACTCGCGCATGGCGAACCTGGCGCGGCAGGAGATGTACTTCCACAAGTTCTACTCGGCCGACGAAATTATCAAGCACGTGGACGAAGTGGAAGCAGAACACGTGCAGGCGATGGCGCAACGGCTCTTCATCCCCGAGAGCATTGCGGTAACGCTGCTGGGCCGGCTGGACGGGGTAAAGCTGAATAGAAGCCGGCTTGCGTGTTAGGAGCTGCCTTTTCGAGCGATTCATTTCCCTTTCGCGTCTGTACGTTGTAGCATTTTCTCGGATGGGC
>JBEKEP010000033.1:0-30463 GCA_050013775.1 Occallatibacter sp.
AAATGAGGATCTGGCAGATCACGCCATTGCATGGATCCAAGCGGAAAAATCTCTGGCTCCTGACAAACCGTTTTTCGTGTATTACGCTCCGGGCGCCACGCATGCGCCACTGCAGGCTCCGGCAGCATGGATCGACAAATTCAAAGGCCAGTTCGATATGGGGTGGGATCGATATCGCGAAATCGTCTTTGAGAACCAGAAAAAACTGGGTGTGGTCCCTTCCGATGCAAAACTCACACCGCGGCCCAGGGAGATCCCTGCCTGGGACTCGCTGACCGCGGATCAGCAGAAGGTCGCGGCGCGCCTGATGGAAGTCTTTGCCGGCTTCATGGCGCAGACCGATCACGAAGTCGGTCGCATCGTCGAAGCCATTCGCGACACGGGGCAACTCGACAACACGCTCATCATCTTGATCGCCGGAGACAACGGCGCGAGCCTTGAAGGAGGGCTCTACGGCACCGCAAATTCCATGGCGCAAATCAACGGCGTGCCCGAGTCAAGCGCGGACATGCTCCAGGTCCTCGACAAGCTCGGCGGACCAACTACCACGCCGCATTATCCAGTGGGCTGGGCCTGGGCCGGAAACACTCCCTTCCAGTGGGGCAAACGCATTGGCTCTCACCTCGGCGGAACGCGCGATCCGATGGTAGTTTTCTGGCCCAGAGGCATCCACGACAAAGGCGGCCTGCGCCAGCAATTTGAAGACGTAACCGACGTTGCCCCGACCATCCTGGACGCCGCGCACATTCCCATCCCTGTGGAAGTAAACGGAGTGAAACAGCAGCGCATGGACGGTATGAGCTTTTTGGCGACCTTTGCGTCCGCGGATTCGCCGGGCTTGCGCACCACGCAGTACTTCGAGATGCTTGGCAACCGCGCCATTTATCACGATGGCTGGATGGCAGCTTCACGCAGCGGATTGCTTCCCTGGATCTACAGCAATCAACCCCCACCAGACCTTAATAAGCAACCGTGGGAGCTGTATCACCTGAGCGTGGATTACTCGGAGGCGGACAATATCGCCAGCACTTATCCGGCAAAGGTCGCCGAACTGCAGCAGGTCTTCGATCGCGAAGCAAAACGAAACAATGTCTACCCACTCGATCCGCGATGGGCCGGCCGGCAGCCTCGCCCGGAGGGAAAGCATTTCGTCTACTACGCGCCGACAGGACATCTCTTCGTTTCGCTCACTCCGGCGTACGAGAATCACTCGCACACCATCACGGCCTGGGTCGACATTCCGAGAGATGGCGGCGACGGAGTTCTCATGGCCGATGGCGGCGAAGGAGGAGGGTTCAGCCTCTACATCAAAGATGGCAAGCCGGCCTATACCTATAACTACTTCAAGCGGCAGATCACTACGATCGCCGCGCCTGAAGCTCTGCCGCCGGGGCCGGCCAAAATCACCTTGCAGTTTGCCTATGACGGAAATGGCGCGGGAAAGAGCGCTACGGTTACGCTGCTGGTCAACGACAAGCCAGCGGCCACGGCACGCCTTCCTGAAACCGTGCGCACCGCGTTCTCTTACGAAGAGACCTTCGACATCGGTGAGGACAGTGCGTCCCCAGTGGGCCCTTATCAAAGTCCGTTTCCATTTACCGGGACCATCGAACACATCGATCTCGATATCGGGCCTTGATTCCAGAGTCTGCTTATAATTTTCGCGGGCGCCGCTACCGATGCACGCGCTTTTCCTGCAATTGGAGGCGGCTTACTTGCCCACAGCGGCCAGCGCGGCAGCAAGAACCTCTTCCGGCTCGGGGCGGACGCGGAAGTCGGCGTGGGCCTGGGCGTAGGCTACGCGCCTCGCGGGAGTTATGACATACGTTGCTGGAACGACGAGCCGCCAGGAGTTGTCGCCGTTGACGAAGGGGATGTTGACAAGGATCGAGCGGTAGTAGTCGCGGTGGTAGTCGGGGATGGTGTACGCCAAGCCGAATTGCGCGGCTACGGTGCATCCGGGGTCTGAGAGCACGGGGAACGGCAGCCCGTGCTGGCCCACCATGAAGTCGCTCTGGCGCTCGGTCTCCGGGCTGATAGCGGCGAACAGCACGCCGGCCTCGCGCAGCCGCGGATACAGATCGCGCCAGGCCTCGATTTCCGTGATGCAGTAGGGACACCAGCGGCCACGGAAGAAGTTGAGGACGAGCGGCCCCAGGGCGAGCAGGTCGGCTGAGCGGACGGGCCGGCCCGAGGCGTCGTTGAGCGTGAACTCAGGCGCCTCGGCGCCGACGGGCAGGATTTTTTCCTCGATGCGCGATTCAAACAGTTCGCGGACCGCGCGCTCGTTGATGGCCATGCGCTCGGCTTGCACAAGCCGTCGCGTATTAGCTGTGATCTCGTCGAGTTGGTCCTGGAGCGCGGTCATGTTGGTTACCTTCCGAACCGTTGCTTGCCACCCATGCCTGCCATGCCGCCGCGCATCATGCTCTTCGCCATGCCCATCCTGCCCACCTGCTTGAACATCTTGGCCATCTGTGCGTACTGGCGCAGGAGCTGGTTCACTTCCTGCACGCTGGTGCCGCTGCCGGCGGCGATGCGCTTGCGGCGCGTGCCGGAGATGATCTCGTGGTTGCGGCGCTCGCGGGGCGTCATGGAGTTGATGATGGCTTCGAGGCGGACGAATTGCTTTTCGTCGACCTGGCCGGCGGCCTGCTGCATGCCGGCGAAGGGGCCGACCGAGGGCAGCATCTTCAAAATGCTTTCCATCGACCCGAGTTTTTTGATCTGGCGCAACTGATCGCGGAAATCTTCGAGCGAGAAGCCGTCGCCGAGCAAGGCCTTCTTGGCCAGTTCCTCGGATTTCTTGCGATCGAGTGTGGATTCGGCCTTCTCGATGAGCGAGAGCATGTCGCCCATGCCCAGGATGCGGCCCACGATGCGATCGGGATGGAAAGGCTCGAAGGCGTCCGGCTTTTCGCCCACGCCGATGAACTTGATGGGCTGGCCGGTGACATGGCGGATCGAGAGCGCCGCGCCGCCGCGCGCGTCGCCGTCCATTTTCGTCAGCACTACGCCCGTCAATCCAAGACGCGCATGAAAATCCTGCGCGGAGTTGACCGCGTCCTGGCCAGTCATAGCGTCGGCCACGAAGAGAATCTCCTGCGGAGCGAGAAGTTTTTTCAGGCTCTCCATCTCGGCCATGAGTTCCTGGTCGACGTGCAGGCGGCCGGCGGTGTCGACGATGAGCGTGTCGCAGCCCATGATGATGGCTTCGCGCCGTGCTTCCTTCGCGAGACGCTCAACGAGAGCCGATCCGGCGGGCTCGCCTTTCTGATCGCCCTCGTACAGCTTGGCCTCAACTGACTTGGCGACGACTTTGAGCTGTTCGCGCGCCGCGGGGCGGTAGACGTCGACCGAAACCAGCATGGGACGGTGACCACCCTTCTTGAGCCAAGCGGCCAGCTTGCCGGATGTGGTGGTTTTTCCGGAGCCCTGCAGGCCGGCCATCAAAATGACCGTGGGCGGCTTGGAGGCGAAGTTGAAGCGCGCGGTGTCTTTGCCGAGCAGCGCAACCAGTTCGTCGCGGACGATCTTGACCACCTGCTCGGAGGGCGAGAGAGCGGTGAGCACTTCGGCGCCGATGGCCTTCTCGCGGATGTGTTCGATCAGGTCGCCGACAACGTTGAGGTTGACGTCGGCTTCGAGCAGAGCCACGCGGATTTCGCGCAGAGCTTCAGCAATGTTTTCTTCAGTGAGCGTGCCCTGGCCGCGAAGGCTTTTGAAGACGCGCTGGAGTTTGTCAGATAGATTCTCAAACATGGTCAGTTTCTAGTTTATCGGGTCCTGCGGACCGGTCCTGCGGACGGCAGCCTTTTGGACAAGCGCTTCGACCCGACCAGTGTCGATAAACTAAAGCCGGGGAGCAGGCATCATGGCCGACGGACGCGAAGAGCGCGAAGAAGAGAAACGCCGCCGCGAGGAGGATGAACGCGAAGACCGTGAGGATCGGCTGGATAGGCAACGTCGCGAAGACGGAGAACCGGAGCGGGGCGGGTCCTAAGACGCCTGCCGGGCACCTATTTGCCTAACCATTCGATAATCGGCCCCCAATAGGAAAGGTGCGGCTTGCGGAAGGGCTGGTTGTGGGTGGTGTTGGGGATAAGGACGACTTTCGCTCGCGGTTGGCACCAGCCGGCCAGTTCGCGCGCCATCGCGATGGGAAAGAGCCGGTCCTTCTCTCCATGAACGATGAGGACCGGCCGCTTGCACAGTGCGAGCCGCAGTCGCGCATGCCAGATGGGCGGCACGAAACGGGAAAGCGCACGAGGGATCCCGATGGAGACGGTAGCACCGCGAAACGAGGTGAAGGCCTGGCAGAGGATGAGACGGTGGGCGGCGATCCGATCGATGGTTGCCGCGGCCACGCCAGTGCCCAGCGAGAAGCCGAGCACCGACACGGGCAGTTCCGGCGCCAGCTTTTCAAGCGCGGCAAAGGCGGCGATCGCGTCAACTTCGAACTGCTCCCAATGTGGCTTGCCGGTGCTTTTGCCGTAGCCGGAGTAGTCAAAGACCAGCGAGGCAACGCCGTTGGCGGCGAGAAGCTGCTGCACGCCGTACCACTGCTCCACGGTTTCGCCAATTCCATGACAAAGCAGAATTGCGGCGTGGGCCGGGACGCGAACCGGTTCGACAAAGACCGCATCGAGAACATGAGCTGCGTTGGGAATCGCAAAGCGGGATGCACGCTCGTGGATGCCCGCGGGAACGCGGCCGCGTTTCGTCCATCCGAGAGCGCGGTCGCGGAGAATCATGAACCGGCTGATGCATGAAATGGCAAACGAAAAGGACACGCGGTGCGCCCGGTTCGGCACGTGATTTTCAACGGCCAGTGATTTGACGCGGGGCATGCAACTCTCCGCTTCTATTGTCGCTGAGCGGGGGCGACAAGGCGCCAATCGAGCTTGCCACTGTCCGGGCTGCGACCCTTCAAGAGGGGTCGTTACCTTCCGATATGCTCAATACGTGCCATTACCGGCAAGCACATAGAATTGGACTGATACCTTCCAAGCCGTAACGAGAGTGCTCCGTGAGCAACAGGGTCAAAAACTTCGTGAAGCGATCCGCAAGTAGGTTCAATATTGGGATCGCGAAATTCAGCCACCTTGAGGAACTTGAAGAACTCAACCTGGCGTATTCCAGCCTTGACGACGTGCTGGGATTTAGCGGGGCTCGGGCGATTCAGCTCTTGAGGCCTCTGCGGGCGTCGAAGTCGCAGCTTCGCCAGGATGTATTTGTGCTCTCGGAGCTTGGGTTGAAAAGGGAAGGGTTCTTCGTCGAGCTTGGCGCCGCTGACGGCGTTTACTTTAGCAACACACATCTCCTGGAAAAGGAGTTCAGTTGGAAGGGGATACTTGCGGAGCCGGCCCGGTGCTGGCAACGAGCGCTGAAGAAGAACCGCGGCTGCACGATTGAGACAGCGTGTGTGTGGCGTGAGTCCAACTTGAAGCTCACCTTTAACGAAGTCGACGAAAAGGACTATTCGACTATCGACTCTCTTAGTTTCTCGGATATGCACGCGCATTTTCGGGAAAAGGGAAAGAAGTACGAGGTGACCACGATTTCGCTGGACGACTTGCTGGATAAACACCAAGCGCCGAAGGTGATCGATTATCTTTCGATCGACACGGAAGGCAGTGAGTTCGAAATATTGGATAGCTTCAACTTTTCCCGATATCAGTTCCGAATCATCACTTGCGAGCATAATTACGAGCCCCAGCGAGAGAAGGTTTTCTCCCTTCTGACGGCAAATGGCTTCCAACGCAAATTCGAAAAGCATTCGCGATTTGACGACTGGTACGTCAACCCCGACCTGATTTGAGGCGCAGAATGATGACTGCGGTCGACGTATTAGATCGATGCGATCGGCGATTTTGCGAGCGACGATCGAGACGCCTGGCAACCTCTACTCCGTGGGAGCGATGAGATATTGCTCGAGCTTGCCGTCGGGATACGTGTAGGTGGTGAGCTCGAGACGGCGGCCGGGATAGACGATGTCAAAGGCGCGGAAGGTCATGCCGCCGCGGAGTTCGCTGCTGGTTTGGCGCAGGCTGAGCGGCTCGCCGAGCGGTGCGAGACTTGATTGGAAATCGGCGACAGCTTCGGGAGTAAAGTAGTCGCTCAGGTTGGGCGCCAGAAGTGAACGATCGATACGGCCCTGCTGCAGGCCGTGATAGATATCGAGCGCCTGCTGCTCGGGCGCGGTGAGCGGATAGCCGGCCACAAGCGGCGCGGTGAGTTGCGCGATGGTACCCGCGGCGTTCACTGCCATCTGATTGGTGAGCACAACTATGGCAGTGCCATCGTCGATCAGCACTTCGTTGTCCGACACGAATCCGGAGACTTCGCCTGAGTGCTCGATGGAGCGATGGCCGCTGCGCTGACGCACCTCGACGCCGAGACCATATTGCGTGCCCTGGCCGCTTTTCAGCTTCACTTCAGAAAACATTTGTTGGTAGCTCTCAGGCTTCAGAATCGATCGGGCAAGCAAGCTCTGATCCCAGAGAGCCAGATCGTGCGGCGTCATGGCCAGTTCGCCGGCCGCGAACATCCAGCCGATGCCTTCCTTGGGCGCGACGCGCAGCGGGCCGAGCGCGTTCCGAACGTACGGGGTGGCGTCCACTTCGCCGAGTTTCTTCTGATCGGAGTTCCACACTGACTTCATGCCCAGGGGGCGAAAGATGTGCTCGCCGAGAAAGTCCCAGTAGTACTCGCCGGATACCACTTCGACGATGCGGCCGGCGATGACGAAGTTGGTGTTGGAGTATTGCCACTGCGTGCCGGGCTCGAAGTCAAGCGGCTTTTTGCCCCACACATCGATGATCTGCTGCGCGGTTTCGGGGCCTTTCATCGTCGTCATCACGTAGTCTTCGGGCCAGTAGTCCTGGTAGCCGGAGGTGTGCGAGAGGATTTCGCGGATGGTGACCTCGTTGCCGCGCGTGAGGCCGGGAATGTATTTGCCGACCGGATCGTCGAGGTTCAGCTTGCCCTGCTCCTGCAAGAGCAGGAGGGCTGTGGCCGTGAACTGCTTGGAGATCGATCCGATGGAGTAGCGCATCTCCGGCGTGGCAGGTACGGCTGGAGACGTTGCCGTGGCCACGCGCGCACTGCCGTAGGCATGCGTGTAGACGAGCTTGCCGTGCTGGACAACGGCGATCGAAGCCGAAGGCACGCCGGTAGTTTCCAGCACCTGCGCGGCGATGCGATCCACCTGGCTGCGCAACGCAGGATCGATGGTGTCGACGGTTTGGGCAGGGGCGTGAATGGCAGCAGCCGCAAGCAACAACGAGAGAAACGTGGGACGAGCGTACGAAAGATGATGTTGCATGGAAGCGATATTCCTCTCCAACAGGATAGCCGTGCGGACCGCGGCGGCACGATGGGCCCGACGACATGCGATAGGCTGAGTTAGGGTCTGCTCACACTATTGGGGCGTAGATGCAAAAGCTGATTGAAGGGCACAAACGGTTTCTCGCCGAGGTATTTCCGGCGAAGAGGAGCCATTTTCACCTGTTGTCGGAGGGCCAGACGCCGGCCTGGCTGTTCATCACCTGCGCAGACTCGCGCGTGGTGCCGGATCTGATTCTCGGCACCGAGCCGGGAGATTTATTCATCGCGCGCAGCATTGGGAACGTGGTGCCAATCACCGACCTGGATGTGGACGGCGTGACGGCAACCATTGAATATTCCGTGGAAGTGCTGAAGGTGCGGCACGCCATCGTCTGCGGCCATTCCGATTGTGGGGCGTTGAAGGCGGCACTGGACCGCAAGAGCCTGGCCAATCTGCCCAAGGCGCGGCGCTGGCTCGACCACGTGGAGGCGGCGTTCGACTACAAGCAGCCGCTCAATCCCGCCGATGGCGAGAGCGCGGAGCTGGCGTCACTGATCCGCGGCAATGTGGTGGCGCAACTCAAGAACCTGCATGCACAACCGCCGGTGGCGCGGGCTGTGGCGGAGGGAAGGCTCACCGTGCACGGCTGGTACTACGACATCCTGACTGGGCGGATTGAAGAGTACGACGAGACGCTGAAGAAGTTTGCGCCACTGGTGGGGTAGAGGGCGACGAGCCCTGCGTGCCGCGCAACTCAGCCGGCACGACTAAGCATCCATTGCAATTTGATCAAGCGCCGACGGCCATTCGCGTCAGCGTAAGCACGGTGATGTCGTCGTCCTGGCCGAAGTTGATGGCAGCATCTGCGGCTTGCTCGGCGGTCGGGCGCGTTGCGAACAGCGTCTTCAGCCGGCTAAAGCTGTAGAGATCGCCATTCTGGCTGCGCGCTTCAAGAAGGCCATCGGTGTAAAGCGCGAGCTGGTCGCGCTCAATCAGCTTGATGCGGCTCTCTTCAAACACAGCTTTAGGCAAAACGCCCAGCGGCAGAGTGCCCGGGAAGACAAGCTCCTCATCGTTGACGTAGGGCGCGGGATGGCCCGCACAGGCGATGGTGCAGGTGCCGTCGCCGTCCAGGCGCAGCGCTACCGCGGTGGCAAAGCCTCCCTGCAAGCGGCCGAAGAGACGGCGGTTGAGGCCGGCGAGAATTTCCGCGGGCCGCGAGGTCGTCTCGACCAATGTGCGCACCGCGCCCACGATCATGGAAACCGCCATAGCGGCCTTCAGGCCTTTGGCGCTCACATCGCCCAACACAATCAGCGTGCCGCCTTCTTCCAGCGGGATGATCTGGAAAAAGTCGCCGCCCACCTCCTGCGCCGGACGGTAGGCGCTGGTCAAGCTGAAGCCGGCCAGAGCGGGCAGCGTTTCCGGCACCAGAACCTGCTGCAGCTCGCGCGCGTTCTGGAACTCGCGCTCCATGGCGTGCTGGCGGCGGCGGCTGTCGATAGTGTAGCGGATGACTGCGTACACGATGGAGAGAAACAGCAGCGTGCGCAGAATCGTCGGCAGGCTGAAGTTATTGCCGATCACGGTGAAAAGCGGCTCTTCAATCTTGAGGGCAAGCGTCCAGTGAGTATAGCGGATGCCTTGATCCGAGGCATTTTCCACCCAATACACCGTGGCACTCAAAAAGGCGAAGATCGCGACCATCCAGCGGGCTGAATCCAGACGTTTACGCTTGTAAATGGCATAGGCTACCAACGTCACAGGAATTCCTTCGAAGAGGACCGAAGGCAACGTTGTGATGGCATCGGTGATCTGCATCTGCGCCATCGAGATGGTATCCGGATACAGAAAAGATAAACTTCCGTCGATGGAGGAGGAGGCAATCCCGAAGATGGCAGCAAGCTTTATGTAGTGCACCAGCCGGGGATGCTGGTGCAGTTGCAGTAGCCAGATGAGCAGGAACCATCCCGCCGCTTCGCGAATTGCAATCGAAACTTGAACCAGGAAGAGAGCGACCGCAGCGGAATAGGGAAGACCCAAACCGTCGAGCAGGGTGGCGACCGTGGGCATGAGGGCGTAAATGCTCATCCAGAACAGAAGCCACTGATCGCGATCGCGCAGCCACGCCAGGAAGCTGAGGATGGCGACGAGCAAATAAAGCGACGTGAGCGCGAAATCAAACTGCCGGCCGCGCAGCCAATGAAAGTCCCGGTTCCCCTTGATTGCAGCGATGGCTTTGGGACTGCCGATGACAGGCATTCCCTCAAACCCGCCCAGGTTGTCAGGATCGTTCGAGGCCAGCACCATCTTCCATACGCGCACGGCAAGCACGCCAGAGCGAACCGGTCCAAGGCCATAGGTCTGCGGCGGGACGCCCTCGTAGAGAACCGGGTGTGGCGGCAACGTGCCAAGCTGCCCCACCTTCACGCCATTCCAATAGAGCTCGTAGGCATCGTCAATCTGCGGAATGTAGAGGGCGATGTCCGGCTCCGCGCCGGGCGAGGGCGTGATCTTGATGGTGCGGCGATACCAGGCAAAGCCGGTGTAGCTGGGATGGCCCTGCGCGCCCCAGGACTTGTCGGCGGTGAGCTGCTCCCAGTGGGAGTCGTCGAAGCCGGGCGCAGCCCATGCGGGGTCGTCACCCAAATGAAACTGCCACGGGCCGTCGAGCGGAGCCGTACCTTTGCCGAGACCGTCAATGACCAGCGTATGCGCGCCGGGAGCGGCGGGAGTTTGCGCCTGTGCGGCAACGGCCAGAACGCAGGCAGCGAAGGCAAGGATGAAAAGACTCAAGCCGGGAAAGTGGGAAGCTCGCGCGGGCATGCCGCCAATATACCGCGCGGGAGGCGCGTTGAAACACATGATTTTTTGAGGGCCCCGAAGGTGCGTTCGGGCCAGTTCCCGCTTCCTCAAACTACGCGGCGGAGTCCTGAACGCGCCGCGGCGATTTCTATTTATCGCCCTGCCGCTGGAAGGCAGGATTAGTCAGCAGCCCCTTCAGTTCGGTTTTGATCGCATCGGGCGTGTCGGGCGAGGCGATAAGGAAGTCGATGTAGTCGGCGGCCAGCGGATCGGTATGCAGGAACGAGTTCATCGACCAGCCTGCGGCAGAATAGGCGAGGGCCCGGCCTAGGGAGGGTGTCCACGCTTTGGGCGGATGCGATGATTTGCGCGCCTTGACGTAGTCGTCCCAGTCGGGACGCCAGGCGAGGGCGCTTGCGATCTTCTTGATGGACGCGAACTGACCGCTGGCGGTAAACATTCCCCACAGCATGTCGAAATGCATGGGGGCCTCCGCAGGCGAACCGAAGTCGTAGGGATCGGGCAGCTCCGAATGCTCTTTGAAGGCTTGCCGGTCCTCGACGCTCATCGTATCCAGCAGCAGATCGACGTTGTAGCCGCCCATGAGGAGCGCCATCATGCCGAGCCCCTGCGGGCACTCGTTTCTCGCGGCGATCCTGGCCATAAAGTCTTTTGCCGCGATCGCATCGGCCTTGAGCGCAGCGCCAAGAAAGGCGGCCTGGATCAGGACCTCGCTTCGGTTGGAAGAAATCTTTTGATCGGCGCAGAAAAAGAGCAATTCGGGATAAAGGCGCGCAGGGTTGGGCTGGTAGTGGAAGTCCATGGTAAATTTTTCAAATTCTTCCTCGTTCCTGAACGTACGCTCACTTCCGGTTTCGAGGCTTTCGATCTGAATTTTGACTCGGGTTTGCTTTTGACTACCGGCCGGAGATTCGATTTCGGCATCGATCGTCGCGGTCCCGTCTCGCGCGTCATCGGGGGCGCACCAGTTGTCCGCCGAAGCACCCAGTGACGCCATGCTGAGTGGCGGAGCCTCGACATTCGCGGCCGCGAGGGACTGCAAGACGAAATCACCGCCCTCCGGCTTGATTTGCTTTGTGCCCGCGAGCGGCGCGAGAGCGTGGTCCTGCGCCTGGCCGGCGAATTCTACGTGGAAGGAAAGCTGCGTTTTCTCGAGGAGACTGTCGCGATCGTCGCCGGTGGCAACAATCCCAATGCGAATGCACTGGCCCGGGTTGAGCAGCTTGAGATTCTGCGGAGGATTCACGAGCTTGAGCGTGTGCGGCCACTGCTCCGCGACCACCGAGTCAGGAAAGATGAGGATCTGTTTGTCGATCTTTGCGGGTGTGGACTTATGCGTCCAACCGCCGGCGGTCTGGCCTGACGCTGATATGCCAAGCGCGGCGAGGACACACAGACAAGCAGCAATACGCCGCGGGGATCGGATAGCCACAAAAAACTGGATGAATTGCATGATGGCAGCAAGTAGAACGCAAGTCCTGCCGGAACGCAAGCGTGCAATAGCAACGAAACGTCTGACGCCTCAATGCACGCCCCGCCGCGGGGTCACGTGCTTCGCCGGCTTTTTGAATAGCCACGCGGCGCAGGCGCAGATCAACGCCAGGACAGCGGTCCAGCGGAAGACGTCGACGTAGGCGAGCAGGGCGGCTTGCTGCTCCATGAGGCCGTAGATGAGGCCGAAGGAACCGGGGCGCGCGGCACCCGGGCTCATGCGATGACCAAGATACTGGGCAATCATGGCGGATCTCTGCTGCAACACTGCGCTCGATTGCGGCAGGCTGGCGCTGAGTTCGTTCTGGTGGAGATCGGCACGGCGAATGATGGCTGTGGTGGCCATGGCAATTCCAATGGACCCGCCGATGTTGCGCAGCATGTTGAAGAGGCCCGTGGCGTTGCCCATCTCATGCGGGGGAATGGTGCGCGTGGCCATGGTGGCCAACGGAACGAAAACGAAACTCAGCGCGAAACCGGTGATCATGATCGGAAACAGCAGCGTGTAAGGGCCGATGGAAAGATTGACCGTGCCGAAGATGAACGAGCAGGCGGCAAAACCCAGGAATCCGGCGCAGAGCAGCTTGCGGTTGTCGATGCGCGAACCGAGGAACCCGACCACAGGCGAACCGATGAACGATCCGATGCCGCGCGGTCCCACTACCAGTCCGGCGGTAAACGCGGTGTAGCCGAGAATCTCCTGGTAGTAAAGCGGCAGAATCGCGATGGTGATGTAAATGCACATGCCCAGGAGCGCGATCATGAAGCAGCCGGTGCGGAAGTTGCGGTCCTTGAGGATGTGCAGATCCACCAGGCCTCTGGGATGAGCCCATGAATGCCAGATCCACCCAACGAGCGCGACCACCAGCGCCGCCACGGCCCAGCGCACCCAGATGGCGCCGAACCAGTCGTCCTCCTGACCCTTGTCGAGAACGATCTGCAGGCAGCCTGTCCACACCACGAGCAGGCCGAAGCCGATGTTGTCGAAAGGGCCCACCTTGGCATTCTTGATGTAGGGCGGATCGTGGACGAAGCGGCTGATCATGATCACCGCAAGGATGCCGACGGGGATGTTGATATAGAACGCGTAGCGCCAACTCCATGTATCGGTGAGCCAGCCGCCGAGGGTGGGGCCGAGAACGGGCGCCACCACGATGCCAAGGCCGTAGGCAGCCATGGACATGGAGCGCTTCTCGATGGGAAAACTTTCCAGCAGAATCGACTGCGAGAGCGGCTGCAATGCGCCGCCGCCCGCGCCCTGCAGAATGCGCGCCACCAGAATGACAGCCAGCGACGGCGCCGCTCCGCAAAAGAACGATGCGATGGTGAACAGAATGACGCACGTCAGCAGGAAGCGCTTGCGTCCAAAGCGCCGCGCGAACCAATTCGACGCGGGCAGGATGACAGCATTGGCGACCAGGTAGCTGGTGAGGACCCAGGTAGCTTCGGAGTTGGAAGCCGAGAGCGAGCCGGCAATGTAGGGCAGCGCCACCGAGGCGATGGCGGTATCCAGCACCTCCATAAATGTGGGCAGCATAACCGAGACCGTGACCAGCCATGGGTTGACACCCTGGGTGAGCGGATAGCGGGCGTTCGCGGCGGCCGTCGTCATGCAGATTGAACCCTATGAGGGTAAACGATGGACGGCGGCGTCCGGTGTGACTTGAAATACAGGGAGCAAGGGAGCAAGGGAGCGAGGGAGCGGGAGAGGAAGCGACCTAAGTTTCGCGTGTTACGGGTCACACTGCCAGCATGAGATCTGGGCTATCCTTTTGCGTCGTTACCCAAATCAATCGAAGGAAAGGATAAGGCATGGGAGACTCATTCATGAATCTCATCGTTTGGCAGCGAGCCGTCGAGTTGAGCACAGACATCTATCGTCTGACTGCTGCATATCCCAAATCCGAGCAATTCGGGTTGGTGAACCAGATGCGGCGTGCTTCGGTGTCGATCGCGAGCAACATTGCCGAAGGGTATGGCAAGCGAACAAGGGGCGAGTACTTGCAGTCCCTCGGTCACGCGCGGGGTTCAAAATGCGAGTTGCAGACGCAAATCGTCATAGCAAAGTCACTTGGGTTCGGCGCTGAGAACTCATATGAACGCACAGAACATTTGTGCGCGGACGTCAGCCGGCTTCTGATCGCCCTAATGAACAAGTTGGAACGCTGAGGTTTTCTTGCTCCCTCGCTCCCTTGCTCCCTTGCTCCCTCGTCTCCTTCTTACTTGACACAACCAGCCGCCCCCTTGATTCTTAACAGTTCCGCTTGTTTCTTAGCACCGCGCCCAGGAGGGCCTCAGGCTTTGCAAGTTCGCGTCTTCTACCACGACAAATGTTTTGACGGAGCTTGTTCAGCCTCGTTGTTCACGCGCTTTCATCGCGAGTGCATCGATCCCGATGCCAGCTACGAGTACCACGGGCTGGTGCACCGCGCCGGGGCGCTGTTCGATGAAAGCGAATTCACGGGCGACGAAAACGCCATCGTCGATTTCAAATACTCGCCCTCGCCGCGCATCACGTGGTGGTTCGATCACCACCAGTCGGCATTTTTGACGCCGCAGGATCACGAGCAATTCCTGGCCTGCAAGCGCGACCCGGTTTGCGCGGCGCACAAGTTTTTCGATCCCACCTATGTGTCCTGCACCAGCTTCCTGGCGCACATTGCGTCCACGCGCTTCGGCTTCAATACCGCGCCTGTCGCTGACCTGATTCATTGGGCCGACATCGTGGACGGCGCGAAATATGAGAGCCCTGAATCAGCAGTGGAGATGGCTGCGCCGGCGATGAAGCTGACCCTTATCATCGAATCCGCATCGGACCCGCAGTTCATTCCGCGGCTGATTCCGCTGCTGACCGAGATGCCGCTCGGCAACATTCTCGAACAGTCCTTCGTCGCACCGTTGCTGCCGCCGCTGCTCGAACGCCACCAGCAGGCCCTGGAGCTGATTCGCAGCCGCGCTGAGGAGCGCGACGGCACGATCTTCTTCGACATCACCGATCATCCGCTGGAAGGCTTTAACAAATTCATCCCGTACTACCTCTACCCCAACGCCATCTATTCCATCGGCCTGTCGAAATCGAGTTTTCGCACCAAGGTGGCCGTGGGATCGAACCCTTGGACCAAGGTCGACCCGGCAAAGATGGTGAACCTGGCGCAAGTCTGCGAGCGCTATGGCGGAGGCGGGCATGCACGCGTGGGCGCCATCAGCTTCCCGCCCGATCAGGAGGCGAAGGCGCGCGTAGCGGCTGCGGAGATTGTGGCGGAATTGCGAAAGACTGGGATTAGAGATTAGTGATAGAGTCAACCGGCTGCCATTCATTGACTGCTTTACTTCTTTACTAGTCACTCACCACTTTGAACTGCGAACGATGAACTGCCCTATGAGCGAATATCTTTTTGCCTACGGATCGTTGCAGCCCGGCTTTGCGCCTGAGGAAGTCGCAGAGGCGGCGGCAAAGCTGCGGCCTGTGGGCCAGGGATTCGTCTATGGCGAGCTGTATGAGCTGCACGGCTACCCCGGCGCCGTTCCCGATCCGCGATCGAAGAACAGGATCAGAGGCACGGTCTTGGAGTTGCCGGAGGATACAGGCGTCCTGAGCCAGCTCGACGAGTTCGAGGGCTACGATCCTGAGGATCCGGAGACCAGTGAATTCGTCCGCGTGCAGCACGCCGTGGAGTTGAGCGGAGGCGGCACTCTGGAGTGCTGGATTTATCGCTACAATCGTGAGCCGAAAACGTAGCGACCCGGCCCAAGCGGCTGGGATGTGCGCAGAACTGCGGCGGGGATGGAAGTTGGTTTAATTCGTCAGGAACTGGCTGAGTGCCCCCGAAGCCAGGACGAGATAAAGCACGGCGAATGCATGCAGGAAGGTGACCCGCCCGAAGACCTTAAACAGGCTCACGCGGTGCTTGAGAACGATGCGGGCCATCAGGCCTTCAAAAGGAAACTGCATATAGAGCAGGATCTGCGCAAGCGCGTGCGCGGTGTCCCAGCTGAAATGAAGGCCGCGCTCGCCCACCAGGACAGAGAACGGAAACAGGAGGGTCACAGCCCAGGGTGCGGAAGAGTTGGCAGCAAGATCGCGCAGAGTTGGCGCGTAAACGCCCAGCATCACTCCCAGCACAACCGGCCAGAAGCTGATCAGAGTCCGCAGACTTTGGATCTTCCGTTCGAACCGCAAACGCCTGTGGAAGGCCGCAAGGAGATAGGACAACTCCCGCCGCTCGATTTCGGTGGCGGTAAAGCAAGGCACCATCGGCATTAAAGAGTATCCCGAATATTCCGCTGCGAGCTGCGGGCTTTCAAGCATGACCGAACACACGACCCTTACATTCACTGAGAGATGGATTCAGTCTCCATACCTGTCGGCCTACGAGCAACAAAGATTAGGGTTTAGGAAGGCTCATTGCATTACTGAATTGGGTTACCGGGCCAAGGCTTGTGTTACTTAGGACGCATTCGGCCTTCGTCGCAGCGGAGCAGACACGCGCTCGGGAAAAAACCATAACTATTCATTCTTCGATAGTGTTAGGGTCCTCTTTTGAGGGCGATGCCGACCCCCAAAATGGGCTAGTCCTGGCCTTTCTTGATGGCCAAAAGTAACTACAGCCCTAATTCCCCCGCGCGCTTTCGCATGGCCTCAATGCAGAAGCCAATGTGCACGTCGAGATCGACACCGAGCTCCGCGGCTCCTTGCACAATGTCTTCGCGATGCACGCCGCGCGCGAAGGCCTTGTCTTTCATCTTCTTTTTCACGCTCGCAATCTCCACATCGGCGATGGCCTTGGTGGGCTTGACGAGGGCGCAGGCGGTGAGAAAGCCGGCCAGCTCGTCGCAGGCGAAGAGCGCTTTGGCCAGATGCGAGATGCGGGGGACGCCGGAGTACTGGGCGTGGCCCAGAATGGCCGTGCGCATCTCCTCCGGCCAGGCGAGCCGCTCCAGTTCGCGCACGCCTACAAAGGGGTGTTCGTTGGCCGTGGGGTGGCGCTCGTAGTCGAAGTCGTGAAGCAGGGCAGTGGTCGAGTACAGCTCGATGAGGGCTGCGCGATCGTCGCCCGTGAGCCCCAGCCGGTCGGCTTCCCGCTCGCCGCAGGCCACCACGCAAGCCTCTACGGCCAACGCATGCTTGCGCAGGCTTTCGCTCTGGGTCCACTCGGTTAGCAGGGCCCACGCTTGCTCCCGTCCGCGCGTCGGGTTCGTCATCGAAAACTCCTGTTGATCATTATGGTTCGCGAATCGTCGGGTTTCCTTGGGTCTGTCTGGGGTTTCTTCGGTTTGTCCCTAAGTTTCTACTTGACAATTATGGTTCACTTCGTTGAAAGTAGCACCAATCGCAGTGCAACAAGGCTGCCCGGGACGCTTGCTCTGGCGCTCCGTACAAGGCCAATGGCTACTTCTCTAATCTGCGTGGAAACACGCGAAGTGGTGCGGTGTGAGTACTGCAGGTTAATGCAGTATCGAACCAACAACTCCCTTTGCAGGAAATGCCACAAGCCCCTCGATTTCGAGGAACC
Source organism: Occallatibacter sp. (assembly GCA_050013775.1). Lineage (GTDB taxonomy): Bacteria > Acidobacteriota > Terriglobia > Terriglobales > Acidobacteriaceae > Telmatobacter. The sequence continues at coordinate 17,161 of JBEKEP010000033.1, forward strand.
CCCACAATTAGCTCCACAGCTGGTGACAAGCCATCCTGTGCCCGACTGCACTGACGCGGGGTCGCAGGTGGCAGGACAGGTGCGGGATTTGCGCCGGGCACGCCACCTGAGCCAGCGCCAACTGGCGGGGCGGATGCAGGTGCCGCGCACCTACATTTCAAAGATTGAGAACGGCAAAGCGATTCCGACCCTGGGATCGCTGGAACGGCTCGCTCTCGCCCTGGGCGTGGAAGTGCGCCAACTGGTGCGCGATGCCCGCAGCCGCCGCGACGAAGAGGTCGAGGCGATCCTGAGCGATCCTTTCCTGGCCGAGATTGCTCCGTTGCTGCCGCATCTGGACTCGCTGCACCGGACGCTCTTTTTCAGCGCAGTACGGGACACGGCGTCAGGACGGCGGCGCACCGCGTAATCGCGCCGCCGCGCGCTTCGCCCTCCCGCCAGCGGCTTGCCTCGCGGCGCACGCGCTTCTTCGCGTGCTGTGCCCTTTGGTAATGGCCACTCAATTGCGGCGGGTGGGCGCTTGTGCTACGGTCAAGATTGCGACGCCTCGGACTCGGCCGAACGTGGCCGTCCCGGCCGGAAGTTTTTTCATGCGATGGCCGACCCCATCTTCACGTCGGACGTGATCTCCGTCGGCGCCACTTCGGGACGCACTTCGGCGTCCGCGTTAGAACCCAGAGGCGAGTCCTTGGATCCATCTCCCGCAACAAGCAGCCCCACGACACGCCGTGCGACCCGTATCGACGAGCTTACCCCGGAAGAGCGCGCCGTCTATGCGACGTTGAAGACGGAGGGCCTGCCCCAGCACGTCGCCATCATCATGGACGGCAACGGCCGCTGGGCCGGCCGCCGCTCGCTCAAGCGCTTCCTGGGCCACCAGCAGGGCGCCAAGACCGTGCAATTCGTGACCGAAACGGCGGCCCGCATCGGCTTGCCCTGGTTAACGCTCTACGCCTTCTCGCTGGAAAACAGCCTGCGCCGGCCGCGCGCCGAAGTCAGCTTCCTCATGCGCCTGCTGAAGACCTACCTTGACGACAATGTCGAGCGCATGGTGAAGAACAACATCCGCCTCAACTACATCGGGCGCACCAACGATCTGCCCGACGACGTGCAGGAGCGCATGCGCGCAGCGGAACAGGCAACGTCGCGCAATACCGGCACTACGCTCACACTGGCCCTGAACTATGGCGCCCGCTCGGAGCTGGTGGACGCTTTCCGCCGTCTCGCGGCTGAGGTGAAGCAAAAGCATCTCAACCCGGAGCACATCACCGAGGAGGACATCCACCGCCATCTCTACACGGCGCACATGCCCGATCCCGATTTGCTCATTCGCACCTCCGGCGAGTTGCGCGTCTCCAACTTCCTGCTGTGGCAGATTGCCTATACAGAAATCTTCGTCACCGAGCGCTACTGGCCCGACTTCCGCGGCATTCACTTGCTGGAAGCCATCGCCGACTTCCAGCGCCGCGAGCGCCGCTACGGCGGCATCGGCGAATCCTGCGGTGAAGTGGAAGAAGATCCCGAGCAGATGAAAATCGCCGTGAGCTAGCGAATCGTGCGGCAAGGCGCGGCACGAGTTCCAAAGCTTCGCTGGCCGGCCCCCCGGCCCCGGCGGTGTATTCTCAACGCTGGATGAAAAGGGTCATCACAGCACTCATTCTGATTCCGCTCGTTCTGGTTCTGATTTTTCTCCCGGTCCAGTGGCAGTGGCTTTTTTCGCTCGCCGTGGCCGGCGTGGCGGTGCTGGCTGGGTGGGAGTATCTGGGCCTCACCAGGCGCCGCAGAGCGAATCCGCCACGGATTGCCACGCTGGTTGCGCTCCTCGCGTTGTTTGCCTCCAACTTCCAGTGGCCCGACTCCGATCATCTCCTGGGTATCTTCGGCATCCTGGGCCTCGGCCTGCTGGTCTATTGCACTTTCTTCAAGCCGGTCGATGAGGTCATCGCGGACGCTTCCGCATCCATCTTCTGCCTGCTCTATACCGGCTTGACGCTGCTTGCGCTGCCCGCACTGCGCGCCGAGCCTAGTGGAGCTTCGCTGCTGCTGTTTCTGCTTTTCGTGGTGTGGGCCGGCGACACCTCGGCTTACTACGTGGGCCGCCCCTGGGGCCGACACAAGTTGGCGCCCAAGCTGAGCCCCGGCAAAAGCTGGGAGGGCGCCATAGCTTCCGTAGCGGGAAGCATGCTGGTCGCTGCGGCGCTGGTGGGACTGGCAACCCTGCTACAGAAACCATCGAACGCGGTCGTCTTCAGCTGGCTGCAGCGAGTCTGCCCATCGGCCATTCTTACCTTTCCTGAAGAACTCTGGTATTGGCTGGTGCTGGCCGCGGTGGTCAATGTAGCCGGGCAGATAGGCGATCTGGCCGAATCGGCGCTCAAACGCTCCGCAGGCGTCAAAGACTCCGGCAACCTGCTGCCGGGCCATGGCGGCGTGCTCGACCGCATCGACGCTCTGTTGATTGCTGCCCCGGTGCTTTGGTACGCGCAGGTGCTGCACCAGAAGTTTTGACACAGGTTTCAGGTTTCAGGTTTCTGGTGTCAGGTGTCAGCTCTTAGCCCTTAGCCTTCTGCTGTCTGCTGTCTGCTGTCTGCTGTCTGCTCTGAATCGTCTAAACTTGACTAAAGCGCCAACGCCATCGCATCTCCGCTTCCGGCGCAGAACAGAAGGCGCGAGCCGCGGCCCTTCGCAGCGGCCGGATGAGCTAGAAGCCAGGAGCTAGAAGCAGTTTTGAAACGACTCGCGATTCTCGGTTCCACGGGTTCCATCGGACAGAGCACCCTCTCCATTGTTGAGCAATTCCCTGAGCGCTATTCCGTCGCCGCGCTCGCGGCCGGCCGCAATGTCGACGAGGCCTTTGCACAAGCGATGCGCTGGCGGCCGCGCGTGGTTTCGCTGGCCACGGAAGAACTCGCCACGCAGTTGGCCACGCGGCTGCGCGAGGCCGGCGTCCCGGGCATTGAAGTTGTGCACGGCACAGAAGGCACGATTGCCTGCGCAACCCTGAACGACGCGGACTTTGTGGTGTCGGCCATCGTGGGCGTTGCCGGACTCGAAGCTACGCATGCGGCCATCCTCGCAGGCAAGCCGGTGGGTCTGGCCAACAAGGAGTGCATGGTGGCTGCGGGCGAGATTCTGACCGCCGCGGCGCGCGAGCGCAAGGTGCCCATCCTGCCCATCGACAGCGAGCACAACGCGGTGCACCAGTGCCTGCGCGTGGGCGCGCACGATGAAGTCAAATTCATCTGGCTAACGGCTTCGGGTGGGCCTTTCCGCGAGCTTCCGATGGACCAGTTTGCCGGCATCACGCCGGAGCAGGCGCTCAAGCACCCCACATGGGTGATGGGCCGCCGCATCACCATCGATTCGGCCACCATGCTCAACAAGGGGCTGGAGGTGATCGAGGCCTGCCGGCTCTTTGACGTCGCGCCCAGCCAGGTGCGAGTGACCATTCATCCACAATCGACCGTGCACTCCCTGGTGGAATTTGTCGACGGCTCGATTCTGGCGCAGATCTCGGTGACCGACATGCGGCTGCCCATCCTGTACGCGCTGGCGTGGCCAGAGCGGCCCGCATCCACGCTCACCTTTGACATGGCTGCCCTCAAGCACCTGGACTTTGAGCAGCCCGACTTTGGCCGCTTCCCTTGCCTGCGTCTGGCCTTTGAGGCCGCGGAAAAGGGGGGGACGCACTGCATCGCCCTGAATGCGGCTGACGAAATAGCGGTTGCGGCGTTCCTCGAACGTCGTATTCCGTTTACCGGCATCCCGCGTACAATTGAAAAAGTCCTCGCAGCTACCCCGGAGGCGCACCCCTTGACGATTGCTGAGGTGCTTACCGCGGACCGGGAAGCGCGGGAACGGGCCCGGGCGTTAATCACGTAACCGCAATGAACGCAGGCCAGAAGGCCGCGATTTGCTGAAGGAATTGCCGACCATCTATGCATGAATTCCTGATTTCTGCCGCTGCCTTCATCGTCCTTGTCGGCTTGATCGTGATCCTGCACGAGCTGGGTCATTTTGTGATGGCCAAGCTGTTCGGAGTACGCGTCGAAGCCTTCTCCTTCGGCTTCGGACCGCGCCTGTTTGGCTTCAAATACCACGATACCGACTACAAGGTGTGCCTGCTCCCTCTGGGCGGGTTTGTGAAGATGGCGGGCGAGAACCCCACGGAAGAGTCGGCCGACGAAATCGCCGGAGACCCCGGCACGTTCACGGCAAAACCTCGCTGGCAGCGGATGCTGATCGGGCTTGCCGGACCGGTGGTGAACTTCCTGCTCGCCCTGGTGCTGATGTTTGTCTATTACGCCCTCTTCAACGAGGTGCCATCAGTCACCGTGAAGAACACCATCGTGGAGTGGGTGACTCCCGGCTCGGCCGCTGCCGACGCAGGGATCCAGACCGGCGATATCGTTCGCAGCTTCGGCGGCATCAGCAACCCGACCTGGGAGCCACAGGTTTACGAACAGATCAAGCTGAGCCCCGGCCAGTATGTTCCCATGGTCGTGGACCGCGGCGGCCAAAGCCTCACGCTGTCGCTTCACGTGCCCATGGCAGCCAAGGCGGAGGATTTCGACATCGGCGACACCGGGATGCAGCCGCAATACTTGCCGGGCCCTATCCAGGTAGCGCAGGTGCAGCAGGGCATGCCGGCCGGGCAGGCAGGCTTGCACGACGGCGACCAGATTGCAGCCGTCGACGGGCACGCATTCCATTCGGTCAATACGTTGCTTGCCTATATGCAATGGGAAAAGGGCAAGCCCTTGACGCTGGACGTGCTGCGCGGCGGCGCCACGCTGCAGTTGGCAGCGACGCCCGCAAACACGGATGGCACGTGGAAACTGGGCTTTTCCTACGTGCCGCCTCCCATGCGCGACGAGCCTCTGCCGTTTATGGCGGCGTGGGAGAAGTCCTTCGTCTTCTTCAGAAACAATTCGCTGGTTGTAGGCGAAGTGCTGGAACGGCTGTTCACGCACCGGCTTTCTGTCAGCCAGCTTATGGGTCCGGTGGGCATCGCGAAGGTGGCAGGCGAAGCCGCAGAGACGAGCGGCTGGTTGCCGAAATTCGGACTGGCCAGCGAGATCAGCCTGCAGCTGGGCATTCTTAATCTCATGCCCTTCCCGATTCTCGACGGTGGGATGATTCTGCTGCTGATGATTGAGAGCCTGTTGCGCCACGACATCAGCCTGGTCATCAAGGAACGCATCTACACCGCGGCCTTTGTAGTGTTGATGGCTTTCTTTGCCTTCGTTCTCTTCAACGACGTGAGCCGGCTGGGACTGTTCGCGCACATCAAGCCGTAAACGCAGGTTTCAGCGATCAGGTTTCAGGTTTCAGAAAGACCTTGGCGCAGCTGACCCCTGACACCTGAAACCTGACACCTGGAGTCCCCATGCCCGTCACCACTCAAGCCCGCGTGCGCTACGCCGAGACCGATCAGATGGGCATTGTCTACTATGCCAACTACCTGGTCTGGTTTGAGCTGGGCCGCGTGGAAGTACTTCGTACCGTGGGCCTATCCTACAAAGTGCTGGAAACAGATCACGGCTGCATCCTGCCGGTGATTGCGGTGCGCTGCCGCTATCGCTCCCCGGCGCGCTATGACGATGAGATTCTCATCGAGACGCGACCCACAATGCTGCGCGGCACGGTGATCAAGTTCGCCTATCGCATTTTGCGCAAGGGGCACGAGGGCGGTGAAAACACGCTGCTCGCTGAAGGCGAGACGGTGCACGTCGTTTGCGACGATCAGTTGCAGCGCAAGCCGTTACCCAAGCATTACGCCCAGGCGCTACGCGCCCTGATGGCGGAGAACGCCAGCTAGGGTCTGTTCACAATGCCGTGAGCATCCATCCCGCTTCTACCCGATCTCAATACCGGTCGAGGGGAATTTGAGTTGCTGCTCGCTTGCCTGGCGCTCCGCGCGGTATTTCCGGCAGGCTTCAATCTCGTCGGGAATGAGAACCCGGTATAGCGTGCCGTCGCGGTTGGGCTCGTCTTCTTTGCGAATGGCGCCGATGGCCTCGAGGGCGCGCAACGTGTCCTGCACTTTGCTCAGCGAAACTGGATTCTCTTCAGCCTGGGAGTAGGAAGACTTCACAACAGCCGTGCGCAAGTGGCGCGTGCTGACGCGCAAATGCGGGTCGCCGTCCCTGGCGATCGTGTGACGGAAGAGGAACCAGTAGAACGCGGCATCGTAGGGCGTGAGAAGCGGCTGCAGATCGTCGACGATCTCCTGGATCATGGCGCAGAGTTCGACCGCGGAAAGGTCGCGCTCGCCGGATGCCAGCGCGTTGGGTTCCGCTTCAAGCTCGTTCAGGAGCTGGCGTATCTTCTCAATCCGCTGATTCATATTGCAGAGAATTCTACGCCGAATTTACGAGCATTGACGCGAATTTGCGCGGCTCAGCGCAGCACAACGGCCATGGCGAAGCCGTCGAGGCCTTTGATGCCGACGGTCTGCAGGGCCACGGCGCTCAGGCGCGGATGCGCGGCCATCATCTCAAGGCAGCGGCGCGTGCCGCGGATGTCGGGCGCGGCGCTTTTGGCTTCAATCACCGTGCCGTGACGCGCCACGTTGTCCACCACAATCACGGTGCCGGGCCGTGAGAGCTTGAGCGCCCATTCGAGATACTGCGGATTGTTTTCCTTGTCGGCGTCGATAAAAATCAGGTCGAACGGACCAGCGCCTTCCGCTTTCAGAACAGGCAGGCTCGCGAGCGCAGGGCCAACACGGATTTCGACGCGACGGAGCAGGCCGGCGCGACGCAGATTGGTGCGTGCGACCTCTGCATGCTTCGGGCTGAACTCCAGCGAAACGATGCGGCCGCCTTTGGGCAACGCGCGGGCCATCCAGATGGTGGAGTAGCCGCCGAGCAAACCGACCTCGAGCACGCGTTTGGCCTGCGTCATCTGCACGAGCACGTGGAGAAACTTGCCCTGGAGCGGGGAGACGTCGATGGCGGGAAGGCGGGCCGCGCGATTTCGCTTGAGCGCGTCGAGATTCTCGTCAGAAGGTGCAAGCAGATCGATGAAGTAGCGATCGACCGCGGACCATAGTGGTTTTCCAGACTTTTTGCGCGGCATCTACTTCTCCCGCGCCACCACAAAATCCGGTACCCAAAGCAGAGCGCGCTTGTATTCGGATTCGGCGAGCGGGGCCAGAGCCTGGCGCGATTGCTCGGCGTAGCGATCGGCGGCGGCCATCGCATATTCGACAGACCCGTTGCGGACCAGGATCTCCCGAATCTGCTGACGGCTGACGTTTTCAAAGCTGCGATCGTCCAGCACGCGGCGGATGGCCTTGCGGTCGGCTGCGGTGCCGTGGTCGGCGGCGTGAATCACGGCCAGCGTGGCCTTGCCTTCGCGCAAATCACTGGCCACGGGCTTGCCCAACACTTCTTCGGTGGCCGTAAGGTCGAGAACATCGTCGACAATCTGGAAGGCGAGTCCCACGGCGCGCCCGAATGTGGCCAGGCGAGTCTCCTCCGCCTCAGGAGCGCCGGCCAGCACCGCGCCCAGGCGCATCGAGACCGAGAACAGGCAAGCGGTCTTGCGAAAGATGAGGTCGTAGTATTCGGCCTCGGAGACGGCTTTGCCGAGCTTTTGAATCTGCAGAAGCTCACCCTCGACCATCTGTTGCGTGAGACCGATGAGCAGATCCAAAACTCGAAGATTGCGCTCTTCCAGCGCTACCTTGAAGGCCTGCATGTAAAGCCAGTCGCCGGCCAGCACGCATTTTTCGTTGCCCCAGGTGGTGTTGGCGGAGGGGCGCCCGCGGCGCTTGTCGGCGCCGTCGATGATGTCGTCGTGGACCAGCGTGGCCGTGTGCAGCATCTCCACCACCGCGCCCAGCCGGATGGCTCCGTGGCCCGAGTAGCCGAGCAGGTGTGCCGCCAGCAGCAGCAGTGAAGGCCGGATGCGCTTGCCGCCGCCCTCGCGCAGGTACTCGGCAATCTCCGTGATGGTGCTGACGCTGGACGCCGCGTCGCGGCCCAGCTCCTGCTCTACCGCAACCAGGTCTTCGCGCAGAAGCTCAAAGACTTCTCTCGCCGCGGCTATGGTCAGTGTGCTCAAAGTTCTCCGATTCTAGAACATTTCAATAGGAAAGTGCGACTAATGCCGCGTCCGGCACTTCTTGCCCCATGCTTTCGCGCGGCTTGCGAAGGGTGGGAAGCCTGCCTCGTCAATTCGTCCGGTAGTTGGTGAACTGCAACTCCAGGCCAAGATCCTTGCCCCGCAGCAAGGCGATAATGGCCTGCAACTCATCGCGATCCTTACTTGAGATTCGCACCGAATCGCCCTGGATGCTGACTTGCGCCTTCTTTTTCGAATCTTTTACCAGGCGCACGATCTCCTTGGCCTTCTCTATGGGAATGCCCTGCTGCAGGCTGATCTTCTGGCGCACGCTCGACCCGGCTGCTGGCTCGACTTTGCCGTAGGTCAGGTTCTTGAGCGAGACGCCGCGCTTGACCAGTTTCTGGCTAAGGATGTCCTTCACCGCTTCCAGCTTGTATTCGTTGACCGAGGCGAGCTGGATGGTGTCGCTGCCCTCTAGGGTGACCTCGGAGTGGCTGTCCTTGAGGTCGAAGCGCTGGCGAATCTCCTTGATCGCCTGATCAATGGCGTTGCGGGCCTCCTGAATGTCCACTTTGCTGACGATGTCGAATGAGTTGTCTTGTGCCATGGTTTCTATCCTCAAACCCCGGAAAACGCCGTTGCCGGCGATGTCCTTATCAGTGTCCCACGTCCGGGTGAAGCTGAAAAAGCCGGTTAAAGTTTTTCGTGGTGACCGAGGCGATCTCGGCCTCGGAGACGTTCAGCAGCCCGGCCAGGGTGCGGGCGGTCTGGGCCACGAATGCAGGTTCGTTGCGCTGGCCGCGCAGGGGCGCTGGCGCGAGCCAGGGCGCGTCGGTTTCGACAAGAACTCCGTCCAGCGGCATGCGTGCGGCCACGTCGCGCAGGGGTTGCGCCTTGGGGTAGGTGAGATTGCCGGCGAAGGAGACCAGAAATCCCATGTCGAGCGAGCGGCGCGCCTGCTCCCAGCCGGCCCCGAAACAGTGCATGATGCCGCCCAGCCCGGTTTTCTCCCAATGCTCATCCAAAACGAGAAAAAGATCGTCCCAGGCGTCGATGGATTCACCCCACCCCGGCGACGAAGACCTGTCGCCGGGGACCCCGGATCTCGTGCCGCGGCAGTGGATGAGGATGGGCCGCCGGCGCGCGGCGGCGATTTCAAGCTGACGGATCAGACCTTGCCGCTGCACGTCGCGGGGCGCGCCCTCGTGGTAGTAGTCGAGGCCGATCTCGCCGCAGGCGATAACCTCGGGCTCGGACAGAAGCGCATCCAGTTTGGCGAGAGCCTTTTCGTCAGCTTCGGTAGTGCTGTGCGGGTAGATGCCCGCGCTCGCATAAAGGCGTGGCAGGCCGGGCTGGCCGTTGAACTGGCGGCAGAGATCGAGCGCCTGGTGCATCTCCGCCGGACCCTCGCCGATGCCAATAGAGAGCACCGCGCCCACGCCAGCTTCACCTGCGCGGCGGAGCATGGCTTCGCGATCGTCCGCGTAGCGGGGACTATCAAGGTGAGCGTGGGAATCGATCAGCAAACGCGCCTCGTAGTGGTTGTAGGAAGTATGTGCGGCATCTGGAATCAGTGTAACGGGCGGGAAGAAACGCGCCAACCGCGCCATGCGCCACTCCGCTCGTCTACCATCGGAGCAGATGCCCCAAAAACCCAAGCTCGGACAAAATTTCCTCGAGGATGCGCAGGCGGTCGAGCGCATCGTGAGCGGAGTGGGAGATCTTGCCGGGCGCACGGTGGTGGAGATTGGCCCCGGCCGTGGCGCCATCACCGGTGCGCTGGCGGCGCGAGCCGGACGCGTGCTGGCCATTGAATTCGATCGCGAACTGGCAGCGGGATTGCGCGGGCAATTCAATGCGGAGCGCGTGACTGTCGTCAAGCAGGATGTGCTGCAGTTCGATTTTGCGGCGGCGGCAGCCGAGGCCGGAGAGCAACTGCGCGTGGTGGGCAACCTGCCGTACTACATCACCTCACCGATTCTGCTCAAGTTGGCAGCGAGTCACGCAGCGCTGGATGTAGCCGTGCTGATGGTGCAGCGTGAAGTTGCGGAGCGCGTGACGGCTGCGCCGGGCTCGCGGGATTTTGGGCTGCTCTCCGTTACGGTGCAGATGTACGGGCCGGCCGAGCAGCTGTTTACGCTGCCGCCTTCGGCATTTTGGCCGCCGCCCAATGTGCATTCCACGGTCTTTCGCTGGCGGTTTGCACCGCGCTTCGCGGAGCTGGGCGTTGACGAGGATGGTTTTTTGCGCTTCCTTCGCCAGGCATTTGCGCAAAAGCGCAAGACGCTCAGCAATAACTTGCGCGCCGCGGGCATTGCGCCGGCGGCTGCGATCGCCGCGCTGGCCGCTGCGGGCATTGATGCGCAGGCTCGCGCTGAAGCTGTGCCGGTTGAAGCGCTGGCGGCGCTTTGGCGCGCGCTTGAAGCCGTTAGCCATTAGCCTGTAACTGCTGGCTATTAAACAAGGAGGAGGATGCGATGAAACAAACGATGTTTTCCATGATCGCGCTGCTGGGGATTCTGGTGACGGCGGCAGCCGCAGCACAGGAGACCAAACCTGTGAAAGGGCAAGGCTGCGTAGCGGCTGGCGTGGAAGCCAGTTGCCTGGTGGTGAAGGACGTGAACACCGGCGTTCTTTACAACCTTCTCTTCAAGGGGACAAAACCCGACGCCGGCACAGGAATCGAGTTCACGGGCGTTCCGAGCGACAAAATGACGACCTGCATGCAGGGCAAGCCGCTCGAAGTGTCCAATTGGTCGCGCGTGGATGCACTCAAGTGCCCATCGAGCCAGGCGCCGAAGCCGTAGACAGCGGGATTGAGGTCCAGCTCGAAACCCAAGGGCACGGCCAGCATAAACGGGCCGCGCCGGGTTTGCCGCTCGCGGCCTTGCGCGTAAGCTATCAGGAGGGACGGCGGATGTGGCGCCGACCCATATTGCGCTGCGAATTCAGAACCCAGAGGGCTCTCCTGCGCATCTTGTTGAGAAGGAAACGATGAATCCGGTCAGCGAACAAACCCGGGAGCAGGCTCGACGCACCGCGTTTCAAGAGACGCTGCTGAGCGCGCGCCAAACCATGATGATGAGCGAGGTTCTGAAGCTGGCGGCGGACAGCTTCCGCTCCAGCAAGACGCGCTTCGCGCTCACCGCCCTGGGCATGGTCATCGGCACCGCGTCGGTGATCCTGGTTGTGACCATCGGACTCACGGGCAAGCAATACGTTCTGGGGCTGCTGCAGAAGATCGGCACCAACCAGGTGGAAGTGGAATATGCGGGCGGAGGCGCGACCCCGGCGGAGCGCGCCCGTTACACCGACTACCTGACCGTTGACGACATGGACGCTGTGGACCGGCAAGTTCCGGGCGTCATGTACTCCTCGCCGGTGCTGGAGATGCACAACCGCGTCAGCTTTCCCGGCGGCATTCAGAAGGATACGGTGGTGCTGGGCGTGAATTCCCAGTACCAGTTCATCCGCAACCTGGTTGTGACCGACGGCCGCTTCTTCGACGAGACGGACGACTCCATGCACATCAAGGTCGCCGTGGTGAGCGCTTACTTTGCACAGGAACGATACGGGAGCTCGGACGCAGCCATCGGCCAGACCTTCCAGATTCTGGGCATTCCCTTCACCATTGTCGGCGTTTTCCAAGAGAGCGTCGACGACTTCGGCTTTTCGGAAATCACCGATGAAACCTTCCTGGTGCCTTATACGGTGGCGCGGTACTTTACCGGAACCGAGCGTGTGAACCAGATCTACTTTTCCATGCAAAGCATGGACGAAGTAAACGATGCTTCAAAAGAAATTGTCCGCGTCATCTCCCAGCGGCACCGGAAGAATTCCGTTTATAAGCCGCAAACGCTTACAGACCTGCTGGTAACGGCGGCCAAGATTATGAATGCGTTGACGGTGATGCTGGTGCTGGTGGCCTCGGTGACATTGGCCGTGGGCGGCGTGGGCATTATGAACATCATGCTGGCCACCGTGCGCTCACGCATTCGCGAGATCGGCATCCGCAAAGCGCTGGGGGCGACGCATCGCGAGATCAAACTTCAATTTCTCACTGAAGCTGTGCTCATCTCGCTCACCGGAGGAATCGTCGGTTGTATTGTCGGCCTCGCCATACCGCTTTCCATCCGCTTCTTCACCAACTATCAATTTCCCACCCCGTGGCTTTCCGTGGTGATTGCGCTGGCAGCGGCGACCATGGTGGGCGTCGTCTTCGGCACCGTTCCCGCCACGCGCGCAGCTCAGTTGGATCCGGTGGATGCCCTCAAGTATGAATAGCCCCAGGGCCGGCCGGAAGGACGCGGACGGCGAAGAACCCTCGCAGGGTCCCAACCTCGTGCTTCTCTACAGCTTGATTGCGCTGGCGCTGGCTGTGGCCATCGGACTGGCATTGCTGATCGTGTGGCCGTTTTACGTGCGGCGCTAAAGAGCTGAGCGAGTGACGCCTGAGAATGCCGTTGGCGCCCTCTGAGCGACTTACGGAGCGGCAACCCGCGCCCGGCAGGCCGCATCTATCGTCGAAGTCCTCGCCATCGAAACCCGGCGAGCGAAAAAGGAGCCTGCTATGCGCTCGTTGTTGCGGTGCTTCACTTCTTTCCTTTTGGCAACGGTGATCGCAGTTTCCCTGTTCTGCGGTGGCTGCGAGGCACGCGTCGGCGTTTACGACCCCTACTACCACGACCGTCACGTGTGGGCCGCTGAAGAGCCTTACTACACGCAGTGGGAGCACGACACGCACCGCGATCACATGGACTTCAACAAACGCAGTGATACCGACAAAAAGGCATATTGGGACTATCGGCACAGCCAGCACTAAGCAGGTGTCAGGTTTCAGGTGTCAGCGGGAAGTGGCCAGTTAACGCTATGTTTCCCGCTCTGCCATCGGCTCGGCCCGCTCGACGATGAGCGCGGGGATGCCGTCGACAATGGGGTACCTGCGAGCGCAGGCGCTGCAAACCAAGTGCGAATCTTCGGCGTGCAAATCCCCATGGCAGGCAGGGCAGGCAAGCTGCGCGAGAATCGATGCGTCGAATTCAAGTGGGATCGCAGGCATGCGTTTGCTGCTCCAGATGTCAGGTTCCAGGGTTCAGCCGTTCTCAATTCCCTACTGGCTGCTCCCTAATCCCTGTCTTTCTCACTGAATGATGGCGTCGGGGTGGTCGCCGTGATCGGGGCGGGTTCTCGGCCTGCCCGAGAAGGCCTGCTCGATGCGCTCGTTGGC
>JBEKEP010000034.1:0-29050 GCA_050013775.1 Occallatibacter sp.
GATACTCGAAACGGCATGTACAAACGGATCGTATTGAAGCTATCGGGCGAAGCTCTTGCAGGTGAACGGGGCTTTGGCCTGGATGCCGAAAAGGTGTCCGAGATTACCGGCGAGCTCGCTGAAATTCATGAGCTGGGCGTCGAAATCGGCGTGACAGTGGGCGGCGGCAACTTTTTCCGCGGCGTGGAGGCACAGGCCAAGGAGATGGACCGCGTGAGCGCCGACAACATGGGCATGCTGTCGACGGTGATCAACGCACTGGCCCTGCAAGACGCTCTGGAGCAACGCGACGTGCAATGCCGGGTGATGAGCGCGGTGTTCATGAACCAGATTGCCGAGCCGTACATTCGGCGGCGGGCAGTGCGGCATTTGGAAAAGGGCCGCGTGGTGATTTTTGCGGCGGGTATCGGGAATCCGTTCTTTTCCACCGACACGGCGGCCAGCCTGCGCGCCATGGAGATCAAGGCCGATGTGCTGCTGAAGGGCACCAAGGTGGAGGGCGTGTACAACGCCGACCCGGTGCTGTTTAAAGACGCCGTGAAATATGACGAGATCACCTACATGGACATTCTGCGCCAGGGGCTGAAGGTGATGGACCTAACGGCAGTTAGCCTGTGCAAAGACAACAACCTGCCCATGATCATCTTCAATATGAACCGTCCGGGCAACATTCGGCGCGTAGTGCTGGGCGAAAAAGTGGGTTCGCTGGTGACGGCGTAAATGCAGCCTTCAGCTTTCGGCGCTTAGCCTGGGACGTGCTGAACAAATCACTTCGACTGAACCCCGGCCACAGATTGCGGGGCGCAATCAAGGGCCCAATCAAAACAGAACCTCCAACCAGCAAATGCAGCTGATAGCTAAAAGCTAAGGGCTAAAGGCTGGCGGACAACCGGAGCGTCTAACTGTAGGTGGAAACTCCCAAGCCAGCGCCGCTGAAGGCTTTGACAGGGTTGCGCTGCTTCGCGGCCATTAACATCGTCCTCTTCCACTTCTCCAATCCCAAGTGGTTCAACTTCAACTTCTATTTTCCCGCACCCTTTATGGCGGGCACGGTTCACGTTCCCGTGCTCCTGGGACCGGTGGTCAACGCGGGGTTCATTTCCGTCAGCTATTTCATCCTGCTCTCGGGATTTGTGCTCGGCTACAACTACAACGCACGTGCGCGCAACGGCGAACTGGATCGCAAGCGCTTCTGGGAGGCGCGTTTTACCCGCATTTATCCCATTTACTTTTTGAGCCTGGTTCTGAGCCTGGGCAGCCTAAAGTCGGAATACCCGACGCACACGCACGCCATGTTCTGGACGGGCGTGGTGCTGACACCGTTGATGCTGCAGGGCTGGATTCCGGCGGTGGCCACGTTCCTGAACACGCCGGCGTGGACCATGTCGGCCGAAGCCTTCTACTACTTCATCTTTCCCTGGCTGGCGCGCGGGAAGAAGCCCACGCGCATCGGGACGCTCCTAGGGAAAATGACGGGGGTGTGGGTGCTGGGACTGGTGCCGGGCGCACTTTACATGGCCTTCAACCCTGATGGCATCGCGCATCCCGACCGCTGGAGTTATGGGCCGTGGCTGTGGGCGCTGAAATACACCCCCTACTCGCACATTTTCAGTTTTGTGTTCGGCGTGATGCTGGCCAATCTTGACGCGATGATTCCGCGCGCGAACCGGGTGCGCCTGTGGCTGGGGCTAATCGGCTTTGGTGGGATCTACGCGATTCTCAGCCTGGGACCGCTGGTGCCTTACGCCATTATCCACGACGGGCTGTTGATGCCGCTGTTTGCCTTCATCGTTCTGGGACTGGCGGGGGAGAATCCGCTGGCAGCTGCTCTGGGGGTGCGGCCGCTGGTGTTTGTGGGCGAGGCCAGCTATTGTCTCTACCTGCTGCATTTCACGCTGTGGAACCTGATTCACGACTCGCATGTATTGGTGATGCTGGGGCTGAACCGCTTCGACCCATGGCTTAGTTACGTTCTGCTGATCGCACTTTCGCTCGTGGCGCTGTACTTCATTGAGAAGCCGGCGCAGCGCAAGTTGCGCGAATGGATGCACGCGACGAACGTGGTGAAAGAGACCGCGGCCGCCGATTCGTGATTTGTGGTTCGTGAGTCGTGACCAGAGCGGTGAAAACCCCGATGCGAAAAATGTTGCGCAGCAAAAAGCCCAACCGGTCCGGTTGGGCTTTTCACTCTTTTACTGATTCCTGAAACCTGACTCCTGTTCTTACGGAGTGATCGACTGCGTGGCATGGTTGCCATGCGGAACCGCGAGGACTGCCATGGGATACGCGCCAGTGGGGTAGGGCGTGGCCAGCGTGGTGGCCAAAGCGCCGGTATCGGGATTGAGCTTGAAGCCGGAGATGGAGTTGCCCAGACGATTGGCGGTATAGACGAAGCGGCCCAGCGAGGGCTCGACCGTGACCGAAACCGGGTCGGTATCGGTGGTGTTTCCGGCCGTCGCGCCAGAGCCCACGATAGTGGAGGGCGTACCGGTGGGCAGAGCGATCGAGTAGGACGAAAGCGTCGAATCCAGCGAGTTGGTGACGTACATATAAATGCCGCGCGGATCGATGGTGATGGAGGTCGGCTCGTTGCCGGTTTTGAACGGCCCGTTGATCATGGAGCTGAGCACGTTCGTGGATAGCACCGAATAGCCGATGAGCTCGTTGGAAGCGTAGTCGGTAACAAAAATAAAGCGGCTGGTGGGCTCTGTCGCCAGCGCGGAAGGCTTGACGCCGGCCTGGTAGGGGCTGCCGGAGACGGTGGTAAGCGCGCCGCTGGTGCCAACCGAGTAACCGAAAATCCAGCCGGGGTTGGCGTTGCTGGTTGTCGTTCCGCCTGGGTTGTAAGCCGACTGATCGTAGGCCGTCACATAGACGCCACCGTTGTTGGCGAGCACAATCACGCCGGTGGCGAGGATGGTGTCGGTAGGGTAACCGGGAAGGGTGAGCGAAACCGAAGAGGTCGCAGTGCCAATGGTGCCGCTGCTGAGGGGATACTCCGTCAATGTGGCGGAGGTGGTCCCCGAGATCACGTACAGGTAGGTGTTGGCGGAATTCACCGCCATGGACACCGGGGCATTGGCCAGGGTAATCGAGTCCTTCACCGTGAGGGTGCCGCTGTCGGAGGTCGTGAAGTGCACCACGGTTTTATTGCCTTGGTTGGCGACGTAAATATTGTTGTAGTCCGAAGTCATGGCCATGGCCACCGGGTTGGTGCCTCCCGAGGAGATGGCAGCCACTGCCGAGCGAATGGCGCCCGACTGGGCGTCGACCGCGTAGCCATAAATCTGGCCCGCGCTGCCGGCAGAGGCGCCCGCGGAAGCGGCCACATAAACAAAGTCGATGGTGACAAGCTCGCAGGCCGTCAGGAGCGTGGCCACCATGAGGCCAATCGCAGAGACCAGAGCGAGCTGGCTCAATTTACTAAACTTCATGCGCTTCCTTCGTCATGGGCCCTATTGTTCAAAGGCCCTCAAGTAATCTCGTTTACGTTGCCCCGTGTCTATTGTAAAAGCCGCGTACGGGGTATTGCCAGAACCGGCCCTCTAGCGCGAGCCGGACGATTGCACGCTCTCAATGGATACCGCTTCCGGTGCCGTTGTGTGGAATGGCCGCCGCAGCCACAGGCTGGGCGCTGGTGGCAAACGGCGAGTTTTGGGCGTCGAGCAGCGTTCCCGCCGTCGCGCTCAGCTCGAAGTCGGAGACGTTATTGTCTAGAAAATTGACAGTGAAGAGAAAATGGTTGGTCGAGGGATCGATGCCGATGGCGACCGGCTGCAGGCCGGTGGCGTAGCTGCCGATGCGCGTGAGCACGCCGCTCGACATTGAATAGGCGGTTACGGTGGCGTCGGTGGTATTAGAGACGTAGGCATAGGCATACGTGGGGTCAACGACGATGCCGCTAGGCGCGTTTCCGGCTGGGTAAGGGCTGCCGCTTAACGCGGTGAGCGTGCCACTGGATCCGACGGTATAGCCAAGCACGTCGCCGCGCACGGAGTCGGTGGCGTACACGTAGGTGCTTTTGGCATCGCTGGCGATGGCAGAAGGCTGATCGCCGGCCGCGAAGGGCGAACCGGGCACGGCCGTCAGCCCGCCTCCGGAACCGACGGAGAACGCGAAGATATAGCCCACGGAAGGCGTCACCGACGAGTCGTACGCGGTGACATAGACATAAGCGCCGGAGGCGAGCACATTCACCGCGGTAGGCACAATCACGTGCGAAGCATTGGGTCCGGCGAGCGTGATCGGCCAGTATTGACTGCTATTCGCCGGGTTGGTGGCCGGCGTTCCCAGGCCAATGGGCGTGCTGCTGGTCGCGGCGGTCAGCGGGTATACGGCGATGGAACCCGAGCAAGGATCGGCCGTGGAGCAGAGCGGAAGGGGCTGGTAAGTATCGACCACGAATACGTTGGATTTGTTGGCGGTGATGGCCAGCGGGTAGATGCCCGGCGTGTTCACGGTGTTAAACGGATAGAGCTTGCCATCACTGCCGATGACGAACTGGACGATGGTGTTGTCGTCGTGATTGACCACGAACAGATTCTGGTAATCGGCGGAGACGGCCAGGGCTACGGGGTTGCGGCCCTCGGAAGGAAACGGCGAAGTGGGAATCTGGCGCATGGCGCCGGACTCGGAGTTGATCTCGAAAGTGTCGATCTCGCCGTAATTGTTGGCGCCGGCAGCTCTTGAACTGGCTACGAAGACGAAATCCACGGTGAGGGTTTCGCAGGCGGTGATGAGCGAAGCCGACGCGAGGCTGGCCGCGGCTACCAGCAGGAGAGCAAAACCAGAGTGCATGCGGCCATTTTTTGCAGCCTTCGTGGCCGCCGCGCTGTGCTCAACGCAGCGACCTGGCTCTTGTGACTCAGCGATCGTCTCACTCTGATTTTGCGATCGCTTGCTCGATCTTGAAAACTTCATGCGCATCTTTCGTCAGCAGGGCCACCCAAGGGCCTCAAGGAGAAATCTTGTTTTAGATCAAATCCCGGCGCGAGCAGCGAACGGCCGTGCCGGGATTCGGACAATGTTTTTCAGACTCCGAAGCTTCCGGAACCTGGCAAAGGCGCCAGCCGGCCCAATGCAATCGGGCGGGCGGAGGCCGCCTGGTTTTATCCGGTGCGCCCATCAATCAGGCACCATGACGGCTGACCCGGAAGGGTGTAAGTTTCCGTGGAGCGCATCGTATTCAGATCGCCGGTATTGGGATCGATGGTGCGTCCCGTGACGGTGGAGTCATATTGGTTGGCTTCGTAGACGAATTGATTCGAGGGGTCCAGAACGATGCACTGCGGACCGGAACCGGAGCCGAACGGCTGTTCGGGAATGAATTGCAATTCGTAAGAAGGCGCGGTGAAGATTGTGTACCCGGCGATGCCGCTCTGCGGGTTATTGCCCGTGATGTTGTTGCCCAGAGTGGCCACATAGAGGTACTTACCGTTGCCCGCGACCAGGATCTGGTAGGGATTGGCCAGCGTAGCCGTGACGGGGAAAACGCCGCTCGGCTCAGCCTGCAACGCGCCGCCGGAGCCTGTGGTGAAGGGCAGAATCTTGCCGCCAGGGTAAAGGCCGGTGGGAAACGCAGTGCCGGAGGTGATGGTGAGGGGCTCATTGTCGAGCACGTAAATCACGCTGTTGGCATTCACAATGGAGTTGCCCTGAGCGATGCCGAGCGGCTGCACACTGTTCTGGCTGAGCGTCAACTGGCCGCTGCTTGCGGCATAGGCGTATGGCCAGACTGCGGTGGCGCCGGTGTACGGGTAAGATGTGGGCGCCGGCGCACTGGTGAGGGTGAGGACGTATCCGCCGCTGAGAACGAGATCGACAGGATTGGCGGGAACCGGGAAGTAGGTGAGCGGGGGACCGCTTGCCGATGTGACCTGCGCATTCACGACCAGGGACAAGCGGCCCGTCGTCGAATTGATCTGGAAGACCGTAATATCGCCGCAGGTGGTGATTCCCGCTCCCAAGGCGCGTGCACAGTTGTCATTGCTCGACGGGTTGGCGTTGTCAGGCGCATCGTGGTCCAAAACCATCAAATAGCTGCCCGAAGAGTCTACGAGGAGCCGGAACGGATTCAGGCCCTGCGTGTAGAAGGTCTCCTGAGGCGTCAAGATGCCATTGCCGCCTACGGCAAACTCGGTAATATTGCCGTTCTGGCACTCGGCGCTGCCTGTGCCATAGCAATCGCCGTTGCCGGCACTATTGACGCCACGATTGAGGACATAAAGGAACCGGCTACCAACGGTGAGGACGGCGCGGACTGGGTTGGCGCCTCCAGTAGAGATGGGCAGGCCATTAATGGTGTTCAGCTTGCCGGTGTTGTGGTCGATCTTATAGCCGGAGATGATGCCGCTGCTCCCGGACGAGGCGGTCACGTTTCCCGTTACATACAAGAAGCCAACCGTATAACTCTCAACGCAAGACGTTACGCCAAAGATGACGCCCGCCGAGAGGACGCCCATAGAAAGCGCCTTGCCGAATTTCGTGAACCTCATGCTATTCCTTCATCCTGGTCAGGCGTGCGCCGCCAAGTTTGGTCGTTCCCGAGCAGTGCTGGGTTGGGATGGAATCCCTGATGAATTGTAAAAGGCGAGGGCAGGTTATGCCTAGTTTCCGCCGGGGACCGGGCAAAAGCCGTGATTTCCAACACTTCACCGCCCTTGCTTCCGTTCCTCGGTCACTTTCGCGCCGGGCAAACCCGCTCTCTGGATGTAATCGCAGTATAGACGTTCCCAGGAGTGAAATCGTCAGCGAGGGGCTTCGAGATTTCTTGCCAGGGCCGTCCGCGCAGGGTTTTCCACGGAGCGGCCCCGACTATGGTCTGTCCGGTCCTCCGCCTCTACCAGACGCGGCAGGAACTTACGGGGGCCATGGGCTGGCCCATTTTGCAGCCAAAGGCCCTGGCAAAGGCGTCGAAGTTCTGGACGGTACCGTTGACGCGCCAGCGGCCCGGCGAATGGGGGTCGATGAGCACAAGCTGACGAGAGATGGCTTCCGATCGGTTCTCGCACCACACCTGGGCGAAGCCGATAAAGTAGCGCTGCGCCTCGGTGAAGCCGTCGACCTTATCGTCAATGTTTTTGTGCTGCTCGGCCAGGGCGTCGAGCAGCGCCTGGTAGGCGATGCGCAGCCCGCCATTATCGGCGGCATTCTCGCCCAGCGTGAGGCGCCCGTTGAGATTCGCGGCGGGCGTATCTCCGTGCGCCGGTGCGGCCTCGAAGCCGCTGTACTCGTCGGCTTCGCAATCGGTGCGCTGCTTGAAAGCCGCGCGATCGGCGGGCGTCCACCACTCGCGCAAATTGCCTTTGCCATCGAACTGCGAGCCATGGTCGTCAAAGCCGTGGGTCATTTCGTGCCCGATGACGACGCCAATACCGCCAAAGTTTACCGCGGGATCGACGGAGGCATCGAAGAACGGAGGCTGCAGGATGCCGGCGGGGAAGTTAATGTCGTTGAACGAGGAACTGTAGTACGCGTTCACGGTGGGCGGAGTCATGCCCCATTCGCGTTCGTCCACGGGCTTGCCCAGTTTGGCGAAGTTGTAGTTGCGCGCGTAGATGGCGGCCTGCTCTTCATTCTCAACAAACGTACCGCGGTTCACTTTCACGCTCGAGTAGTCGCGCCACTTTTCCGGATAGCCGATCTTGTTGCGGATCATGGCGAGTTTCTCTTCGGCGGCCTTCTTGGTTTCGTCGCTCATCCACGGCAAATCGCGCATGTCTGCCGCGAGAGCTCTTTCGAGGGCGGCCACTAACTGGTCCATGCTGGCCTTGGCCGCAGGCGGAAAATTCTGCTTCACCCAATCCTGGCCGACGGCCTCGCCGAGTGCCGCGTCGGTGGCGCGAGTGCATTGCCTCCAGCGCGGCTGCGGCACCTTTTGCCCACCCAGAACCTGAGAGAAGAAACGGAAATCTTCATCGAAGAAGGGGCTGGAAAGATTCGAGGCCTCGCCGTGCAGGGCCTGCCAGCGCAAATAACTCTTCCAGGCATCCAGGGGCTCGCTCGATAGAAGCGCGTTGAGCTCTTTGAAGAAATCGGGCGCGACCACATTGAGACTGTCGAAAGGTCCGATGCCGATGGTGGTGAAGTACGGCTTCCAATCGAATTGCGGAGTCAGTTTCTGGAAGTCGTCCACGGTGTAAACGTGATAAACCTTCGCGGGATCGCGGCGGTCGACGCGGGCCATGGAAGCTTTGGCCATCGCGGTCTCGATTTCCATCACCCACGCGGCTTCTTTAGCCGCCTGCTCGGGCGAGTCGCCGGCGAGGACGAACATTTTCTTCATGTGCTCCACGTAGGCGGCGCGAATCTCGGCAAAGTGCGGGGAATCGACGAGGTAATAATCGCGGTCGGGCAGGGAAATACCGCCCTGGTCGACTTCGGCGATCTGCTGCGACGAGTCTTTCTGGTCCAGTGAGACGCCAAATTCAAAGAAGCCATCAGGTGTGCCGCGATTTTCGAGCCAGCTGAGCAAGGCGGAAATCTCGTGCGTGTTTTTCAGCGTGGCGATTTGGTTCCAGGTGCCCATGATGGGTTCAAGTCCCAGCTTCTCGATGGTGG
This sequence comes from Occallatibacter sp., assembly GCA_050013775.1. Classification (GTDB taxonomy): domain Bacteria; phylum Acidobacteriota; class Terriglobia; order Terriglobales; family Acidobacteriaceae; genus Telmatobacter. Next base: position 8,560 of record JBEKEP010000034.1, read on the forward strand.
ACGTATCCATGCAGGAGGCGTAGAAGTTGCCGTACTGCTTTTGCAGGGCGGAGTCGGGAGCGCTGGCTGCTGATTCCAGGTTCTTCCAGAGCAGATACTGGTTGCGCAGCAGCAGCTGGGAGAAGGAACGTGCCCAGCGGGTCTGGTCGGAGGGGATTGGATTGTTCTTCGTCCAGCTGCCGCAGGCGTACTGGTAGAAGTCGACGCAGGGATCAACGGTGGTATCCATCGCGGAGACGTCGAAGCTTTTGGTCTCGGGGGGCGGAGTGGGTTTGGAGGTGACGTCCTGGGAGATGGGTAGCGGCGCGGCAGCCGGCTCAGCCGGGGCTTGTGCGAGCGCGGTTCCGGCAGCAAGAATCAGAAGGATGGGAGCAGTACGAAGGCAGTGCATTGTGTACCTCGGAAGAGCAGCTCGAGCCGGGCGCTCTGCGGAGCGAGAGCCGGCAGGGACCAATGAATACGGCCCGTGGCTGCGATGCTCATCAGGCTACCACAAGCTTGGAATTCCGTTCTTTGGGGAGAGAATAGGCGTATGACGAATCGATGGCCTATGGCGGTTTGGGTTCTGCTGGCATGTTGTCTTCTGATGGCGCGCGGCGCTGCCCACGCGCAGGACGTACACGTGCGGGTTTCACCTGACGTGAAGACCGGGGTGGAGGGCACGACCGAGTTCCCAACCATCCAGATGGCGATGGACCACCATCCCTTTGCCGGCAAGGGGCCGGATGGCAGGCCCGGCCGCGTCTATATCGAGATTGCGCCCGGGGTTTACCACGAGCGGGTGATTGTGACGCAGAACCACACCAATATCACGCTGGTGGGCATGGGAAAGTCGCCCGCGGACGTGGTGATTACCAATAGCCTGAACGCCAAGCAGGGCGGCGGGACGTTTTTCACGGAGACCGTGGAGATTAACGGCGACGGATTCGAAGCCGACAACCTGACTTTTGAAAACACCGCCGGCAACACCGGCCAGGCCGTGGCCGCTGCGGTGAGGGCGGACCGTGCGGTCTTCAAGAATTGCAGATTTCTGGGCCACCAGGACACGCTCTTTGCGGATTACGGACGCCAGTATTATGTCGACTCCTACATTGAGGGCGGCGTGGACTTTATCTTCGGCAACGCAGCGGCGGTGTTCGACCACACGGAACTCCACGCGAATGGACCGGGGTATTTGACGGCGCAGTCGCGCACCTCACCGGATCAGACGACAGGCTACGTGATCATCCACAGCAAAGTGACCAGCGGCATTCCGGCGGGCGCGCCGCGCGACACTGTTGGTTTGGGAAGGCCGTGGCGGCCTTATGCGCGCGTGGTGTACGTCGACACGGAACTGCCCGCAGATGTCATCCCTGCGGGCTGGAGCGCGTGGGGAAGAACGAACGAGACGCCGCTGGCGTACTACGCGGAGTTTGCGTCAAAAGGACCGGGCGCAAATGTGGCGGCGCGGGTTGCGTGGTCGCACCAACTAACGGCGCGCGAGGCGGCGCGGTACCAGCCGCGGGTGTTTCTGGCGGGGAAGGACCGCTGGAATCCGGAAGCAGCGGCGGTGAAGCTGCCGTAAGGCCGGGAATCCACCGATTGAGCACATGGAGAGGATGGATTTCCGAGAGGCGCGATAACGCTGCGAGTGATTGGGGTCACTTTCACCGACAAGATAAATGACTAAGAGTATTATGTTGGCGGGTTCCTGCCGTGTCGAATGGCTCGCGGGGAGCAGACATGCGCAGTCAGGAGCCGTTTATGATCGCTCTTTTTTCTTTGCCTTATTGGGCCTTGGTTCATTTATGTGTTTTCCGCCGTCGTAGCCGCGCAGCCTTTGCGCTCGCGATTCTGTTGGTTGCCTGTGCGCTTGCATCCGCGCAGACCGCGACCACGACGATCAGCGGCGCGGTCTTCGATCCGCGCACTACATCGAGCGCGCTCCCGCTACCGCATGTGCTGGTCTACGCCACTACGGGGACGGTAGCCCCGCTGCCCGCGGGCGTGCAATGCCTGACCTACCAGGCGCCGGCGGGTGTGGTGAGCTATACCTACACCGCCGTGGACGGCACCTTCACGCTCACTGACATTCCTGAAAACGCCAGCTACACGATCGTCATCCAAGCGGGAAAATGGCGGCGGCAATTCCTCAACGAGACGGTTGGGATTGCGCCGCTGACCGGGCTTGAGCTGCACATGCCTGCTGACCATACGCAAGGCGACATTCCATTGATTGCTGTGGCCACCGGGAACCTGGATGGCTCAGAGTGCGTGCTGCGCGACATGGGCATCGCCGACACAGAGTATACCGACGACAACGGCACAGGCGGAGGACGCATACACCTTTACATAGGCACCGACGCGCCAGGTTACGGGTACGGAGGAGGAGGGGCTGCAATCAATGCTTCTACTCCGACGGATGTCGCGTTAATCCAGACTCCGGCGACCCTCGCAAAATACGACGTGGTCCTGTTGCCATGCCACGGCTTTCCGTCCCCCCGGCAGCCGGTGGAGCTGACCGACGTCATGAATTACACCAATGTCGGTGGGCGCATTTTTACCAGCGACTTCGGTTACGAATGGCTCGATCCGAACACACCTTATAACTCGCCATTCCCGCCGATTGCGAACTGGGATATCTACGCCAACGCTGGCCTTTATCCGGCAACGGTTACGGTCAACACGCAGTTCGATGACGGCGCCACGATGGCGCAATGGCTGGACAATGCGGGCGCCACACTTGCGGGCACGAATGATCAGATCCAGGTTCAGCCCGCGTATGTTCGACTGGACACGGTAATCGCACCGACGCAATCCTGGCTGACCCTGAACAGCAACTCATACAGCGGCCAGAAGGGCAATCCCTCGATGCAGTTCACGTTCAACACGCCAGTGGGGGCGCCGGCGGCGAACCAATGCGGGCGCGCAATGTTCATCGACTATCACGTGATCCCGACGGTTGCCTACGGCAGGTTTTTCCCTGCGGAGTGCCCGCCGCTTCCCGCGGTGATGAAGCCGCAGGAGGAGATGCTGGAGTACGCGCTCTTCGACCTCTCCGCGTTCGTACAGCCGGTCGTGACGCCAACGATCTCGATCGCATTTGCGCCCACTCCCTTGACCGCGAAATCGGGCGACAATGCCGACCAGCTCGTTGTGAATGTGATCAACACCAGCACCTCGACCGCGATCGACAGCTTCGCGACTTTGAGTTTTGCACCACCGCCGTTGGTGACGGTAACGGGGATCACGGACTCTACGGCCGGCTGGATTTGCACGGTGGCGACACTGAGCTGCACGCGCACGACGGAACTGGGTGCCAACGCCAGCGACGGGGTGACGCTGACCTTGAGCGTTGGGACTTACACGACGGCGCCGAGCGCTGGGCAGTTGACGGCAACGGTTTCCGATGCAACCTTCTCGACCAACCCCTCGGCTTCCGATAGCGTCATCTACCAGCAACAGCCGGTCATCACCTGGCAAACCCCCAAGGCAATTATTTTCGGTACGCCGCTGAGCGGAACGCAGCTGGACGCGACTGCCAATGTGGCGGGTAGCGTTCAATATTCTCCGGCGGCGGGAACCGTCCTGACGACGGGCACCCAAACTCTGCAAGCCACGTTTACGCCGACCGACACGATCGACTACACGAGCGCTGCGGCCACCGTGAAGTTGACGGTGCTGCCGGCGACTCCGCTGGTAACAGTGAGCGCGAACGCCAATCCCGTCTTCCTGACCAGTGCGGTGAGCTTTACGGCGAGCTTCCCGGTGTTGCCGGTTATGCCTACGGGCACGATTGCTTTCATGGATGGTGGGACGCAGATCGGTACGGCCACCATCGCTTCCGGTGCGGCCACGTTCACGACGTCGGCATTGACTGCCGGCCCGCATTCCATTACCGCGGTCTACTCGGGAGACAACAGCTACATGGGGGCAACGAGCCCCGCGATGGCGGAGAATGTTCAGGACTTTACGCTGACCGTGAGCGGATCGAGCGGGGCGAATGTGCCCGGCGGAGGCACCGCGACTTATACGTTGATGATTACGCCAGTGGGTGGCCCAACGATGCCCGCAGGGATAAACCTGAGTGCGAGCCAAGTCCCGCTTGGAGCGACGGCCACGTTTTCTCCGGCTACGGTGTCAGTGAACTCCGCCACTACGACAGTGACCATGCAGGTGAAGATGCCGGGCTCAGCCGCGCTCGAGCCTGCACGCGGGCTGTTCGGCGACCGGTGCATTCCGGTGGCCCTGGGGCTGGTTCTGCTGCCGTTTGCCGGGCGATTGCGCAAGCGGAGCCGAGGCTGGTGCATGCTCATTCTGCTTGCCGTCTCCGGGGCAGTGCTGGCGGCGGGCACCAGCGGATGCGGCAGCCCGCGTCCGGAATCGTACCCAATGACCGTGACTGCGGCCTCGGGAGCCTTATCGCATTCGGCGGCTGTCGAAATCACCGTACAATAAATCGCGGTGCGTCAATTTGAAAGACGCAGCCCGTCCGGGGCTAAAGCCCCTTTTTATTTTTTGCCCTTTTCGGCACGACTGAAGTCGTGCCCTGACACTTCTTGCATTCCTTGAAGAGTTTTCCTACAGCCTATTTACACCTCAACCTGCGCCCTGCCACACTGGAGCGTGGACACCCAAACCGTCGTCATCCTCGATTTCGGATCGCAGTACACGCAACTGATCGCGCGCCGCATCCGCGAGCAGAATGTTTTTTCCGTGGTGCTGCCTTGCACTGCGCCGCTGAGTGAAATCGAAGCCTACAAACCTATCGGATTGATTCTTTCGGGCGGACCGTCATCGGTGTACGACTCCGACGCGCCGGATGCCGACCCGCGCGTGCTGGCCATGGGCGTGCCGACGCTTGGCGTGTGCTACGGACTGCATTACATCGTGCATCACCTTGGCGGGAAGGTTCGCTCTGCGCCGAAACGCGAGTACGGCCACGCCGAAGTGGAGATTGAAGACCATTCGACGGAGTTGTTTGCCGGGCTGCCGAAGTCGATCCAGGCGTGGATGAGCCACGGCGACGAGGCTGAGGCGCTGCCGGCGGGCTTTCGCCGCGTGGCCGTGACGCAAAACGCGCTGGCCGGAATCGCCAACGAGGAGCGCCGCATCTGGGCGGTGCAGTTCCATCCCGAAGTGCACCACACGCCGTTGGGCCCGCAACTGATCGGAAATTTTCTCCGCATCTGCGGGGCGCGCGGGGACTGGACGCCGGCGCATTTCATCGAGTCGACGGTGGCTGCGATCCGCGCACAGGTAGGCAAGGGTCACGTGATCTGCGGGCTTTCCGGCGGCGTAGATTCCTCAGTGGCCGCGATGCTGGTGCATAAGGCGATCGGCAGCCAACTGACCTGCATTTTCGTGAACAACGGCGTGCTGCGCAAGAACGAGTTTCAAAGCGTGCAGGACAATCTGCGCGACAAGCTGGGGCTGCATATTGTTGCAGTGAATGCCAGCGCGCGATTTCTTGAAAAGCTCGCCGGGGTGACTGATCCGGAGACCAAGAGAAAACGCATTGGCGCGGAGTTTATCGCGGTTTTCGAGGAGGAGGCGCAGCGCATCGCGCAGGTGACAGGCGGCGTGGATTGGCTGGTGCAGGGGACGCTCTATCCCGACGTCATCGAATCGTCGAGCGTGAAGGGTCCGAGCCAGACCATCAAGAGCCACCACAACGTGGGCGGACTGCCGGAGCGCATGAAGCTGAAACTCATTGAACCGCTGCGCGATCTTTTCAAGGATGAAGTTCGCCGCATCGGTCGCGACATGGGCATGCCGGAAGAGATCCTTGCCCGGCAGCCGTTTCCCGGGCCGGGCCTGGCGGTGCGCATCCTGGGCGAGGTGACGCCGGAGCGCGTGGCGCTGCTGCAGGAGGCCGACGAAATTGTGGTGGCCGAGATCAAGGCGGCTGGACTCTACAACAAGATTTGGCAAAGTTTTGCAGTGTTGCTGCCGGTGATGAGCGTGGGCGTAATGGGCGACCAGCGCACGTATGCATTTACCGCCGCCATCCGCGCCGTGCACTCGGAAGACGGCATGACCGCCGACTGGACCCCAATGCCCTACGAGCTACTGAAACGCATGTCCAACCGCATTGTGAATGAGGTGCGCGGCATCAACCGCGTGGTGTACGACATCACGTCAAAGCCCCCCGGCACAATCGAATGGGAGTGACTGGCCGTCACGGGCAGACGCGCGCTTCGCGCGCCATTTGTGGAAGGGCGATGCTTGCGGCATCGTCTTTTTATTGGCTGAATGGTCTGAGTGCAATTCTTAATGTGCGCTGGGCGCGGCCTTCGCGAAGTGGAAGATGCAGTTGACTTCGTGTGTGGTTGCGTTGGGCTTTACGTCGAAGCTGTTGATGACGGTTTGCATCCATTTTGCGAGAGTCCGGTCCTGCTTTTGGGCTCGCGCAGCGAAGGTTGAGACGTAGCTTTCGTCAAAAGGCTGGCCCGGCGCTATCTTCCAGAGACGGGTGAGCCGGACGGCCATGGCGTCTGGTGCGCCGTCGAAATGAACCGTCCCCATCTGGTAGCTCGGGCCGGGAGCGATCTCGAGACTGTAATTTGCGATGTGCGTGGCCTCGTTGAATGAGGGGTGCGAGACGATGGAGCACTCGAGATAGCCGCGGGCATGATAGGCGTCGCGGACCGCGAGGAGAAACAGATCGAGCGGCCTTCCTGAGCCGGCGGGGTATTTGGACAATATCTTCTCGACGTCTGCGCGGGGGACGAGCGCGTCGGCGGGATAGCCGAGAGAGCCGAGCTTGTAGATTCCGCCTTCTTTGATCGCGACCGTAAAGGGTATCGCGACGGATTGGTTGGCATCGATGACGGGCGCGATTTCGATCACAGAGACATCGGCAGCGGCGTAACCCTGATCCTGGTAGAGGTCCTCGAAGGCGTGCTGAAGACCGATGGCGGTGTTCTCGGTATCGAATGGGTTCCCGGTCTGGCCGGCGGCAAGGAGATTGACTTTGGACAGCATAGCGGGCGAAACGCCGGAGATCTGGATGGGGCCGATGCGCACCGCCGGCGAGGTGATGGTGAAATCGATGGCCGTGATTTTTTGCGGGCCGAGGCCGCTGGTGAGAGCGGCTTTCACCGTTGCTTTGACGCCCTCGGCTGCCAGCATTTCTTCGAAGGTCTGGCGGATGCCATCGAGCACGGAGCCACTGACGGGCACGAGACTGTGATAGAGCGGGAAGCGCGCGTGAAGTTTAGCGTCAAGGTCTTTGCCGGACTGGAGCGGCAGATTGTCGAGGTGTATGGCGTAGAGCTGGCTGGCGGGCGTTAACGAGAAGAGCAGTCCCTTGCTGTCGCTGCTGAACTTGATTGCCGCGAAGAAGCCGGTATCGTTGAGCTGTTTGGCGCGAGCTTTCACTTCGGCGGCGGTGAGGCGCGCGCCTGGTTTGAAGACGGCGGCCGCGAGCAACTCCTCTTGCGTGTATTGGGGCGCGCCTTGAAAGCGGATCGCGGGCGCGGGGGCCTTTCTGGGCGCGGACGAAGCTTTCTTTTGCGCGAGCGAGGGAAGAGCGCAGAGAAGAAGAACCGCGGCAATCGGTGCAACCTGTTTGATCATGCTGCGCCAAGATTAGCAAAGGACCGGCCGTCCAGGCACACGCGCGGTTCACGCGCCATTCGTGCTGAGGAAGATTCAGCAACCAGGCGAAGTTGACCGTCGGCTCCGCACACGGACGGGACTGTCATTGGCATGCATAGGCAATGCCGTGCCGATGCGACGACATTGATAGGCGATTATGCGGTCTTCGGCCGCGTATACCAGCCGAATGCGGCGGTGCCGAGAAGAATCACCCCGATCATACCGATCCAGGTCAGGCCGGCCATTTTGCTGACCTGTTGCTCGCGCGACTCGACTTCGCGCATATTGCGGCCGGCGAGGACGAAACCGGGCTGTGGGCCATTGACTCGCTCGATCACGGCGGCGATGCGCACGCCGCGAACCGATCCCAGAATCGGCTGCCAACTAACGCGCTCTTCGCCATGTTGACGAACGTAGTCGAAGGCGCCTTGCGGCGGCACCGGTATCTGCCCGTCAAGTTGCGCCTGTGAGGCAAGTGGATGGCCCCGGTCGTCGTAGACGATGACGAAGGGGGTCAAGCTGCGCGCCATGTCGACAAAGGCCGCGGGGACAGCGGCGGTCGGCGCGACACCCTGCTCGAGTTTTGCGGCCAGATCGCCGGCAAGCGCGATCTGCGGGTCGTTGGCGCCCTGGCGAAGAACCTGTTGCGGAATGGAGTAGAGTGCCAATGCAAGTCCCGAGGCGAGGGCGCTGAGAATGACGGCGTTGAACAGGAGAGCAGGACGGGCGAAGGTGTCGCGCAGCATGGCGAGATGCTCCTTGATGAGAGACGTGACGAGGTCGCGGAAGACCAGCCGGATGAGGGTGCGGCGAGAGAGCGAAGTGTCGCTGAACGCGTCTCGAAACGCCTGGCGCATGGACGCGCCGTATGCCTGCCGGAAGCGCGTGGGGTAAGCGCGCAGGGCGAGTGCATAGAGTGACTCGAGACGAGTGCGGTCCTGTACGGATTGGGTCATGAGCGGCCCCCGTGCGGGAGCAGCCCGAGCGAGCGGGCGCCGGCGACGGCTGCCGCGAGACGCCGAAGTTCCGCGATCAGGTCGGAGTCGCCCCGGGCGGTCAGGCGATAGTAGCGACGGCGCTCATCGTCGGTGAGCCCTGTTTCTTCGACCAGACCGTCGCGCATCATGCGATCGAGAGAGCCGTAAAGCGTTCCGGGGCCCATTTGCACGCCGCCGCCCTCAGGCGCACGCACGTCTTTCATGATTTGGTAGCCGTGCTTCTCGCCCCGGGCCAGAGAGAGGAGGATAGCGAAGACGGCTGGTGAAAGGGGTGTCGCGGGTGCGGTTTCGGCGGCCATGAAGAGACTATATATCCATAACGGATATATCTGCAACAGGAATATTCGTAAATCTATCGCGGCAATTTGGCTAACGGGAACCTGAATTCACTAGCTCGTTGGACGGGCGCTTAGTGCGGCGATCTGGCTTTGGAGGTTGTCGAGGCGCGTGAGCAATTCCTCGTGGTGCTTTTCGGCAAGAGTGGGTTCGAAGGCTTCCACGTAAAACGTGCCGTTGGGCTCAAGCTCGCAGTGGCGCACCGCGTGAAGATCGTCGAATCCCTGGCGGTGAACGACGTCGACGAGTTCCTCGCGCGTGAGCGACTCGCGCTGCAACGCGCGCGTGTCGATTTGGCCGTTGCGGATGAGCACGGTGGAGCGGCCCTCCATCATGCGCGTGAGCCGCGGAGAGCGGAAGAGAGCGCGCACCACCAACCAGTTGACGGCGAGTAGTCCGACGGCGCCGATGATGCCGCCGGTGACGGAGTTGTCGTCGCCGATGATGGCGTTCTGCACCGTGTTAGAGAGCGAGAGCAGAACCACGAGGTCGAATGGGTTGAGCTGCGCCAATTCGCGTTTGCCGAAGATGCGCAGCAACACCACCAGCGCCAGGTAGACGATGACGGGACGGGCCAGCTTTTCCAGGATAGGAAGCGGCAGATGGAACATGCTGTCGAAGATCGCGGAGTGCGGCATGGAAAAGAGGATAGCTCGATACGCCATTTGGCGCGCTAATTTTCGTGCGCAAGACGGCCCTTCCGAGGCGAAAAACGGAGATTGTGCCGTCTGCTAGAGTGAGGATGGCAAGAGCTGGAAAATAACCTTGAGGGATGATTTTGTGGCAGAACTGACGCCGTTCCGCATCGAGCCCAGCTTCATTGCGCGGGTGTGGGGGTTCCGCGATCTGCGTCCCTGGTACGATTGCGTGGCCGAGGGCGAACCCATCGGCGAGGTGTGGCTGACGGGCGACGATTGCCTGATTGCAACCGGGCCGCACGCGGGCAAACGGCTGGCGGCGCTGTTTGCGGAGGAACACGCGGCGCTTCTGGGCGCCGGTGCGCCGGTGGCGGATTCGCCGCTGCTGATCAAAACCATTTTCGCGCTGGAAAAGCTGAGCGTGCAGGTGCATCCCGACGACAAAATGGCGCAAAAGTACGGCCTGCCGCGCGGCAAGACGGAGTGCTGGTACGCGTTGGCTGCGGAGCCGGGCGCAGAGGTGGCTGTGGGAGTGAAACCCGGCACCACGCTGAAGCAAATTGAAGAAGAGATCGAGGCGGGCACGCTGGAAGCGAGCTTGAACGCCGTGCCCATGGAGACGGGCGACCTGATTTTCGTGGATGCGGGGACGATTCACGCCATCTGGCCGGGATCGATTCTGCTGGAGACGCAGCAGAACAGCGACACCACCTATCGCATGTTCGACTACGGTCGCGGGCGCGAGCTGCACATTCAAAAATCCCTCGAAGCGACGAGGCTCGTGACGCAGGCGGGGAAGATTGAACCGCAGGCGATCGCCGATCGCTTTGTGCTGATTGATTCGGATTACTTCCGCATTGAGCGGATACCGGTCGAGGACAAGCGGACGAGCGCGAGCCTGCGCGGTGACAAGAAGCCCGGCCTGGCCTACCTGTTTGCCGCGGCGGGGGCAGGGCGGCTCATGGGCGAAGGATTCGAGCCGGTGGAGTTGCCGCCGCGGGGTATTGTGGCCGTGCCCGCGGTTTCGCCGGAGTTTGTGCTGGAGGATTTGGGCGTTGTGGAAGGGAAACTCGACCTGATTCGGATTATGCCGAACTGGCCGAATTGAGGCGGGGACCAAGGGAACGGGAGAACAAGGGAGCGGTAGATGCCGGCCTTCGTGGTTCCCGGGTCTCAAAAGCGAGACCCGGGGCACCCCATGCCGTGGCGGGTTCGTGCGATCCCACCCCAAATGCAAAAAACGCATTTAGGATGGGGCACCTAAGGCCGTGGTGCGCTCATTTTTTGGATTCTTTGCCCTGCGACCGCCTTTTTTGAGGGAGAATCTATAGTCATATGAGTTTTCGATTCGCAATTCCATCTGAACTACATGGGGCCGTGAATGCGGCTTCCGCCGACTGGCAAGCCAACCACAAGATTGAGCGCTTCTGGAAGAAGGACCCTTCCCTGTGGACTCGCGACGGCGAGGAGAAGTGGATGGGCTGGCTCGATATTGTCGAGCGGCAGCAGAAGGACCTAGCGTCGCTTGCGGTGCTGGGCGGCGACGTGCGCAGTGCGGGTTTCAAATCGGCTCTGCTGCTGGGCATGGGCGGGTCCAGCCTGTGTCCCGAGGTTCTGGCCAAGACCTTCGGCCCGCAGCCGGGTTTTCCGGCGCTGCACATCGTCGACTCCACGGATCCGGCACAGGTGCTGGCTGCGCGCGAATCGGTGGACCTGGGTGAGGCGCTGGTGATCGTGGCCAGCAAATCGGGTACCACGCTGGAGCCGAATATTCTGAAACAGTTTTTTTACGAGCAGGTGCGCCGGGTGGTGGGGGCCGAGAATGTGGGCAGCCATTTTGTGGCCATTACCGATCCTGGCTCGAAGATGGAGCAAGTAGCGAAGCACGACGGCTTCCGGTACATCTTTTATGGCGATCCGCAGATCGGCGGGCGCTACTCTGCACTCTCGAATTTCGGCGTGGTTGCGGCCACCGTGGCTGGACTGAAGATAGGCAAGCTGCTTGAAGAGGCCGCCAAAGGCGTGGCCAGTGCGAAGGAGCCGATCCAGAACAACCCCGGAGTCCAACTTGGATTGCTGCTGGGATCGGCGGCCAATGCCGGGCGCGACAAGATCACCATCTTTGCTTCGCCGGAGATCTACGATCTGGGCGCATGGCTGGAGCAACTGATTGCCGAATCTACCGGCAAGCAGGGCAAGGGCATTACGCCGGTAGATCGCGAAGCCATTGGTCCGCCTGAGGTGTATGGCAAGGACCGCGTGTTTGCTTACGTGCGCCTGAGGGGAACCGCGGACGCGAGTCAGGACGACAAGGTTGCGGCACTGGCGGCAGCGGGGCATCCGGTGGTGACGATTGAAATCGAGGACCTGTACGAGATCTTCGGCCAGTTCTTCACGTGGGAGGTTGCCACGGCGGTTGCCGGCTCGGTGATGGGCATCAACCCCTTCAACCAGCCGGATGTGGAGGCGGCGAAGATCGAAACGCGCGCCCTGACGGATGAGTACGAAAAGACCGGCAAGCTTCCCCAGCGGCAGCCAGTGCTGTCGGAGGCCGGGATTGAATTGTTCGCGACGGAGGCCTATGCGGCCGAACTGCGCGCCCTAGCGCCCACCGATTCGCTGACCGGCTTTTTGCGCGCCCATCTCGCTCAACTTCGCGCTGGGGACTACTTCGCGACACTGGCGTTTCTACCCATGTTCCCAGAGCACGAAGCGGCGATCCAGGTGATGCGGCACGCTGTGCGCGACAACAAACGCGTGGCCACTTGCCTGGGTTTCGGACCGCGCTTTCTGCACTCGACCGGGCAGGATTACAAAGGCGGACCGAACACGGGCGTGTTTTTGCAGATCACCGCAAGGCACGCCGAAGACGCAGAAATTCCGGGCCAGCGGTACAGTTTTGGAGTGGTGATCGACGCCCAGGCGGCGGGGGACCTGGCGGTACTGGAGGCGCGCGGGCGCCGCGCTCTGCGAGTTCACCTGGGTGCCGATTTGGCCACGGGCCTGAACACTTTGAATGCGGCGATTGCTGCGGCCCTGGCGTAGGTCTCGGACCGCGAAGATTCGCACTTTGGCATCCTGGTATCCCCTGTCTCGGAATCGAGACACTGGGGGCCCCACAAGGGATCCCGGGTCGGACGGTCAAAAGCAGACAACTTTTTGCCGAAAACGGGGTTATACCGGGTAACAGGCTCCAGGCTAGGCTCGTCTAACGGATTGAGCCCTGGAAAAGGCTTTGAAAATCGTTCTCCCCGCGCATCTTTTCCGGGTTGAGAACGATCGTATCGAAAGAGGAGACATCGAAAATGAATCGCAGCTTGCTGAAAAAGGGCTTTCGACCGCTTGTGGCATGGACCGGGGTGGCTGTGCTGTTTGCCGCGGTCGCGATTGCGCAAAATGGCGGCGCTCCGGCGGGGCAGTCGCAAAGTCAGGCGCAAGAGAGTCAGCCGGCGGCTCAGCAGGGACCGCGCACCGACGGACAGATTGAGATGGACGTGGTGCACGCCCTCGACGCGTCGGCGGCACTGAAGAGCGACCTGATCACTGCAGCCACGATCCAGAGCGAAGTTACGCTCTCGGGAACGGTATCGACGGATGCGTCCAAACAACTGGCGGAGTCGATCGCCGCACACGTGAACGGCGTGACCAAGGTGCACAACAATCTGACGGTGGGCAATCCCGGTCCGGAGGCGCAGAACGCGCAGCCTGCCCCGGACTCGCAGGAGATGCCGGACCCCGACCAGTCGCAGGTGAAACAGCAAACGGCGGGTCTGCCGCCTCCGGGACCGGCTCCGGACCAGGGACCGGATCCCGCGGCCGTGAATCAGGCGCCCGCGCCTTATCCGCAGCAGCAAGGGGCTTATCCGCCGCCTCCGCCGCGGCCGCAGTACCAGAGCCCGCAATATCCGCCGCAGTATCCGCAGCAATATCCGCAGGCTCGGCAAGCACCGCAGTACGCACCCGCCAGCGGCCCTGTGACGCTGCCCGCAGGAACGCTGCTTCAGCTTCGCACCAGCGAGCCGGTGGATAGCAAACGGGCCAAGGACGGGGAGCCGGTGCAGTTCATGGTGATTCAGGACGTGACCATGGGCGGCGCGCTGGCGATTCCGCGCGGTGCCGTGGTGCACGGCGTGATTGCGGAACACAAGAATGTGGGTTCGGGCAGCATAGGAGGCAGTTCCACGCTGGCGCTCACGCTGACTTCGCTCGATCTGGGCGGGCGCAATTATCCGATCGCGAGCGACCAGTTCAAGGTGAAGGCTCCGAATAAGGCCGGCCAGACGGTGGGCAGCGCGTTGACGGGCGGCGTGATCGGCACGATCATCGGTTGCGCGGTGGGCCGCGGCCCGGGTTGCGCCATCGGCGCCGGCGCCGGCGTGGCTGGCGGTACGGCGTTGGGAGCGGCTTCGCCCGGTTACCGAGCGTGGATTCCAGCCGAAGCGCTCGTCACATTCCACCTGGCTGCGCCCATTACGGTGGCCCCAGTGAGCCCGCAGGAAGCGGCAAGACTGGCGCAGGGGCTGTATCCCGGCGGCCCGGCGCTTTACCGCCGTGGCTACCCCTACGGATCGCCCTATTACGGCTATGGATACGGCCCGGCATATGGGTATCCTGCGCCTTACTATCGACCCTATTTCATTGTGGGCGGAGCGTACTACTGGCGGTAAGAGCAGGCGACAGGTTTCAGGTGCCAGGTGTCAGGGGTCAGCATCGGGCGTCCGCCTTGGCGGATGCCCGATTTGTTTGTGGTGCGATGCGGGCTTTTGAAGAGGTTAATCTTTGGGGCGATTGTTCTGCGGGGCTAAAGCCCCCTCAATTTTCAGTGGCTTTCTCAGCGCGGCTAAAGCCGCGCCCTGATACAAAGCCCATGGGTCGAGCTTTGCGGTATCCCGCCCTAAATGCAAAGGAAGCATTTGGGATGGGGCACCCAAGTGCGAGGGCGAGTCGATGACCGCCGATTCTCTGTCGTCTATAATGACAGAGTCGCAATCAGCGAGAACTGCGCCTCGCCAAGCCAACGGAATGCAGGGGAATTGCCGCTGCTGCCCGATCTGTGAGCGCGAGCGCGCGTAGAGAGTTGAAGGTCTAGATCCATCCATGATTCGTTTTCTGCAATCAGACAATCGCATCACCAAAGCGCTGTTCGTGGTCGTGATTGGCGCCGCATCGGTCGCCATGGTGGTTTACCTGATCCCCGGACTTACCGGGGCCGGCGCTGCTGCGCCTGATACGTTCGCGGTGGTGTATCCGCACTGGTACAGCAAGATTCTTTCGGACGGCGACACCGTGAGCCAGACGCACGTGCAACAGGCTGCGGAGAACGAGCTGCGCCAGCGCGGCCCGCAGTACGCCGACAATCCGATGATCGTGCAGTTCTTTGAGCAGCAAGTGGGCCAGGAACTGGTGCAGCAGCAGGTGCTTTTGCAGGAAGCGCACAAGCTTGGCGTGTTCGCCACGGACAACGATGTGCGGCAGTACCTGCGCACTGGCCCCACGGGGCAGGTTCTTTACCCCGATGGCAAATTCATTGGCGAAGACGCCTACAAGCAGCTGATTGACGACCGGCTGCACGAGTCGGTGGACGACTTTGAGGGTCAGATCAAGGACGAGATCACGGTGCGCCGCCTGCAGGCTCTGATTACCGCGGGTGTGACGGTGAGCGACCAGGAAGTTCGCGATGCCTATCTCAAGCAAAACATCAAGATCAAGTTCGACTATGCGGTGATCTCGGCGGACGACCTGCGGAAGACGATCAATCCTTCGGACGCGGATCTGGAGGCGTTCTTCAAGAAGAACGCCGCGCAGTACGCCCAGGCAGTGCCCGAGGAGCGCAAGATTACTTACATTGCGTTCACCCAGGAACAGGTTCCGGGAGGCGTTCCGCAGCCTTCGCAACAACAGATTCAGCAGTACTACAACGACCACCTGAGCGACTACCAGGTGCCCGATCAGGCCAAGTCGCGGCACATTCTTATCAGCGTGCCGGAAGGCGCGGACGCCAAGACCGATGCCGCGGCCAAGGCGAAGGCGGAGAGCGTTCTGAAGCAGCTGCAGGCCGGTGGAAGCTGGACCGCACTGGCGAAGAAATATTCCGATGACCCGGGCAGCAAGGACCAGGGCGGCGAGCTGGGATTCGCGCAGCGCGGCAAGATGGTTCCGGAGTTCGACAAGGCTATCTTTACGCAAAAAATCGGCGACATCGCCATTGTGAAGAGCAGCTTTGGCTACCACATTATTCAGGTTGAAGAGCGCCAGAGCGCGCATACGCAGCCGCTGAGCGAAGTGCAGGCCACCATTGTGGCGGCGCTCACGCGCGAAGTCGCGGCGCAGGCGGAGACGCAGTTTGCGCAGCAGTTGACCGCGGAGGCGAGCAAGAACGGCCTGGAGAAGACCGCGGCGGCGCATCATCTGGAGTTGGTGACTTCAGAGCCGGTGGGGCACGATGGCGTGATTCCCGCTTTGCCCGACAGTTCACAGCTTTTGACCAAGGCCTTTGCAGCCAAGCAGGGCGACCCGCCGCAGGCGGCGCCGACGGGCGAAGGCTACGCCATCTTCCAGGTGACGGGCGTCATGACGGCGCACGCGCCGGCCTTTGCCGATTGGAAGACGCACGTGCTGGACGACTACCGCGACGAGCAGTTGCCGGCGTTGCTCGGCCAGAAAACCAAGGACCTTGCCGACAAGGCGAAAGCGATGAACGATCTTGCCAAGGCTGCCAAAGCCGAAGGCGCGACCGTGAAAACCAGCGACCTGGTGGGCTCGAGTGGACAGGTGCCGGATTTCGGCGAAGTGGGCCAGGTGGCTCCGCAGTTGTTCGAGATGAGTGTTGGCTCGTACAGCGGCGCCATCAACGCGGGCCGCACCGGCGTGGTGGTGAAGATTCTCGACAAGCAGGAGCCGACCGCCGACGAGATCGCGAAGAACTTTGACCAGACACGCGATGAGATGCTGCAACAGAAGCGCAACGAGGCTTTCAGCGTGTTCATGAGCGGGGTGTGGAACGACTACAAGAAGCACAACCTGATCCGCTTCAACGCCAAGCCGCAGCAGACTCCAGGGACGTAAAGCAGGTTGGAACAGAACTTATGAGGCCCGCAGCCGGAAGGTTTGCGGGCCTTGTTGTTTGTGCGATGAGATCGATCTACGTCGATTGACTTCAGTCAGCGGAGGGCGCGAGTTCCGGCTCCGGCAGGGCGGCGATGTGCTGTGTCCAACCTGGCTTGAGCCAGATCCAGTAGCCGACCAGAAACAACGCACCAAACAGCGTGCTCACCATCATGTCGATTCCAGACAGGCCGCGGGTTCCCCACCACTTTGCACCCAGGCCGTCCACAGCGGCCATATAGGCCACGGGAGCATTGCCGAGGCCCACGGCGATGGCGTAGCGGCTGCATGCGCTGGCTCCCGCTTTGCCGATGACCTGCAAGACGATGGCGGTGAAGTTGGCATAACCCACGCCTACCGAGATCAGGTAGAGGATCGTCCCCACGAGGTAGGTGGTTGGGTTGGTCGGTCCTAGGCAGAGGATTCCCAGGGAGGCCGCATTCATCAGGCCAAAGAAGACATAGGTGAGTCGCGGATCCGCGCGCTTGGGAACGAAGGCCATCAGCAGCGCGCCGGCGGCGGTGAGCAGCGCGCCTGCCATCCCGTTCAACCAGGCCACTTCAGTGCCCGATACGCGATAGTCGGTGGCGAGACCGGGCAGCAGGCCCACCGCGCCGCCGCTCGCCAGCGGCGACATAAGTAACAGGATCGAGGGCAGGGCGCTCCAGCGCAGAAAGGTGGTTTTGAATTCGCGGCCCATCGTGACCAGTTGCGCCCCGGGCCCGTTTTGGGCGCTGATGCGTTGTGGAGGCGGCGCATCCACGGCAAGCACGGCCAGCGCGGGGAGTACAACCGACGCCGCGGCAACCATGCCCAGCATCGCGTGGCTGCAGTGCTCGGCAAGCAGCAGCAGTCCCCAACTGCCCAAAGCACCGCCGCCGAGGTTGCCCACTTGAATCATGCTGGAGACGCGCGACTTCTGTTCTTCCGGCATCAATGCGGCAGCCATGCCGCCGTAACTCGCCGAGCAGATCATGACGGCGCAGGTGGCCGCAAAGAGCAGAGCGACCGGGATGGGGCTGGAAAGATCGGGAAAGCAGAACGCCGCTGCGGCTCCAGCGGCCGCGAGGCACGCGGCCAGCAGGTACCAGTGCTTGCGACTGATCCAGAAATCCGCCAGAGGGCTCCAGAGAAAGTAAAAAATAGGCGGAATGCCGAGCAAGGCGATTTCATTGGCAATGCCGTACATGGCATGGCCTTCGCGGCGCAGCACGAAAGAAAGCACCAATCCGATGATTGCGCCTGTGAAGACTCCATGCGGCAGCGCCAGCAACGCGAAGAGCCAGGGCGGAGGTATCTTGCGGCCGGCGTGGGGCGCGGCTGGAGGATCGTCGAGGTTGTTTGCGGCGGAGGGGCTGGTCATGCGCCTCGGGGTTGCTTATTTGGATGGGGATGGTCCAAATTGGTTCGATTTTACAGGAGGCGCAGGTGGAGGGAAGAAGAATTTGGCGGGGTTGCTGGAGGAAGAACGGGAATATTCGTTCTCCCGGTGCATCCCTAGCGCAAGCCCTCCGTGGCGAAGGGCAATCCTGTGGTGGGCCAGTGGCCCGGTTGCGCGTCGATATTGGGCGCGACGGAAACACTGCCGAATGACGCCGGCGCTACTGTCACGTTCCAGCCGTCAAGGACGATGAGCGGATCTTCTCCGTTGAAGTCGTTTTGCGCGGCCTCGATGGCGATGGTCTTCGTTTCATCGGGCAGGAGCGTGACGTAATTATCGCTGTAGAAGACCGGCAAGACGCGTTCGCCGGATTTGCCGCGCAGTTGCACGTGCGCCATGAGAGCGATGCTGTGCGTGGGATTGTGCAGCGTGATGGCCAGCAGCCGCTGGCCGGCGATTCTTCCTTCGAGCTCCTCCGCCGTTGCGGTCAACGTTACCATGGGCAAGTTGTTGAGCGCCGTCAAATCGTTGGGGTGGTCCGGCGTCCCGAGCCAATAGAAGTTGCTCGATATGGGTTCGCCGGCATCTCTTAGCAGGGCGAGCTTGAGAAAGTGCACCGCCGAAGGATGGGCGGGAAAATCTACGGTGCCGAGATTCGTTGCCGCGTCGGGTGCGGCCGTGAGCTTGGTCTCGTGCTCGTAAACGAGCGAACCGTCGAGGTTATATACGCCGACCCGCGCCACGGCATTGGCGACAGGATCTGACTGGTTGTTGATGACCTGCACCTGCCCGTTGGCCTCGTTAAGCTGGATGTGGACCATTTCCGACGCGTGCATAACGGCGAAGAGCGATGCGTTCGGTTCGAGATCGTAGTGATAAAGCTGCCAGACAAAACTTGGCTGCGCGGGATCGCTCATCCACGTAATGACGGCGGTGGTGGGATGGAAGAGCTGCGCGTTGCGCCCTTCGTACATGGCGCGGAAGGCTTCGTAGTTGGCCAGTTGCGCCTTGCGCACGAAGTCGGCGAGATTAGCGAATTTTCCGTAGCGCGCCGCGAGTATTGCCGGGTAAAGGTCGCCGTGCTGCGCGCCTTTGGCCATGTCGTGCGCGGCCCAGTCGTCGTCGATGGTCTCCCAGTCTTTCTTTGGCATCATGCCGTGAATGGATTCAAGCGTGGGCACGCTCATGCTGCCGGTTTCGGTTTTGAAGTAGTCGTCGGTAATCGTGTAAAAGTCGCGCGGCGCGCGCCAGTAATACGGTCCATGCGAGCGCACGCCAGCGCCGTCGGTGGAGCTGGGCTGATAGCGACGGGTGGGCTCGAGCTCGGCGAGCAATTTGCGCAAGGCGGCGTCGATTTCGGGCGGCGGATAGCCCTCATTGCGCGCGCACCACAACACGATGGAGGGATGGTTGCGGAAGCGCAGCACCTTGTCGCGCACGTTGGCAATGTAGGTGTCGAGATCGGTGGGATCGGGCCCGTCGCCGGGATTGGGCTGGAAAAATTCGTCCCACACCAGGATGCCGTACTTGTCGCACAGCTCGTAGAAATCCTCACCGGTGCTCTGGCCCACCCAATTCCGAATCAAGTTGAGATGCGCCAGTTGATGCATGTGAATTTCGGCGTCGAGGCGCTCGCGGGGAATGCGCTTCATGGCTTCGTCGAGGCCCCAGTCGCCGCCGCGGATGAAGATGGGCACGCCGTTGACAGAGATAGTCAGCGTGTCGGTTCCCGGCACCGAATAGGTGATTTTGCGAACACCGAAATCGACGTCTTCGGCGTCGCTGATTGAGCCGCTGATGGTGAAGGCGAGGTGCAGCCGATACATCTGTTGCGCGCCATAGCCATTGGGCCACCAGAGGCGCGGATGGTCGATGTGCAGCGCGGGCGTGGTTTTGGGATTAAACGCGATCTGTTGCGTGCTATGCGGGGCCAACTCCACTTGCCGCTCGAAGGCAATGTTTTCGATGGTTCCGTGCAGCAAACCTGTCACTGGTTGGTCGCCGACGTTTTCGACAGTCGCCTGCACGGCAACGTCGGAGGAGTCGGTGCGCGGCAAAGGCAAATCGGTGGTGACCAGCGGGTCCTTGACGACCACAGGCCCCGTTGCCGAGAGAAACACCTTTTGCCAGATGCCAGTGTCGCGATCGCGCACAGCGTTGAGCCAGTCCCAGCCGATGGTGGAAAGGAACGTGGGTCCGTCGATGGCGGTGATGCCGCCGTTCTTGCCGACGCCATTGCGAATTGTGTGCTCGTGCGGAACGCCGGGATTTGGCTCGGGCGCGACCAGCACGGCGACCACCGCAGGCCGGCCCGGCTGAACCTGCGCGGTGATGTCAAAGATGCCGCGGATGAATGCGCCGCGGATGCTGCCCACTTCTGTGCCGTTCACCCACACGTCGGCCGAATAGTTGATGCCGTCGAAGTTGAGCCAGATGCGATGGCTGCGGTAGGC
>JBEKEP010000035.1:0-30429 GCA_050013775.1 Occallatibacter sp.
GGGTGAACGCACCAGATAAACGAACATTAGCGCTGATTCCATAGGACTTCCATGCTCACACGCCACAGCAACAACAAATCGCAACTTTGCCGGCACTCCTCAGCCGCCGCTCTCGATCCGCGCGCCGAGCTGCCGGATCACGCGATGCGCCGAGAGCGCCGCACCCTCCTGCCAACCCACGATGTGGCTGGTGTGGTCACCGGCAAAGTAGATCCGCCGGTCGGGCGCCTGCAAAGTGGCCAGCGTATCCTGCGTGCCCAAATTGAAGCTGATCCACGAGCCGAGGTTCCAGGGAATCTGCCCCCAACTGATGTAGATGGGCTTGGTAAGGTCTTTGCCATGAAACGGATGCAGTAGCTCGACCGATCGCCGCGACGCCTCGATCTTGGCCTGCATGTTGGGCAGATGTCCGAAGGCGTAGCCGTTCTTGGTGGTGGTCCGGAAGGCAGCAGGAGTGCTGGCAAGCACATCGGCGAGTGGTGGCGAGCCGGGTCCGGACTCCATGGAGTAGCCGCCTATGAGGATGCCCTTCTCTGAGAACAGCCGTGCGCTGGGATACCAGACCAGGTCGACGGGCTGCTGCAAATACGAGATCCCGCCGTAGATATTGGCTTCCGTTTCCCAGAAGCGAGGCGCTTCCCAAGCAATTTTGTAGGCGCAGTCGTACTCTACCTTGTCGAGAATCGCGCGAATCTGCGGCCCGAAGTCCGCATCCAGAGTGCGCGCTAAGGTGAGTGGAATCGCGCAGATACAGTAGTCAGCGGCAATCGTTTCCTCGACTCCGGAACTCGACTTGTAAGCGACCGTGACGCCCGTATCGGACTGGCGAATGCGAGTAACCGCGGCATCGTAGCGGATCACGGAGTCGAGCCGCTGCGCAAACGCCATAGGAATGCGATCCATACCGCCGATCGGCTGGAACATCGTCGCCTGCCAATCGATGGTCTCCTCCACAAGCATTCCAAACAACAGATCGGCGTCAAGCAACTCGTTCATTGCAAGAGGATTGTTTACCACAGGCTCCGCGAGCTCGGCGCCCGGCGGAATCTTGTAGCCGGAGCGGTCGGTGCCGCGAAACAGAAGATCGCGATCGAGGTCGCCGTACTGGGCCAGGAATTCGATCATGCGCTCGCGATCGTCAGCCGTAAATTCCTCATCGAGCGCGCCTTTGCGCACGCATTTAGCCAGCAACTCTGAGACGTGTCCGCGCGTGTCGTTGAAGACGCGGCGCTCAGCCACTGCCACGCCGCCGTTCAGCTTGTCGGCTTGCATCAGTGCACTGCGCGAAGAATTCACTTCAACTTCAAGCGCAACGCCCAGCTCGTGGCAGTAGCCGAGCATGGTGTGGTGCGTGGAAGGCAGGCGCGCGGGCCCGGCGTTGAAGTAGTGGCCCTCTTCAAACGTGCAGGTCTGACGCGTGCCATCAACAAAGTCCACTTCGGTACCGTTGCGAATGCTCCAGTTGCGGCCGCCGGGCCGGCGCCGCGCTTCGAGAATGGTGCACGACCATCCCGCTTTGCCCAGCTCGTAGGCAGCCACCAGGCCGGCAATGCCCCCGCCGAGAATCACGACGCGCGCGCCTTTCCCGTCCACCAGGCGGAGAGGCTCGCTTTCGGCGGCTGCCGGCACAGGCAGCAGGCCGAGTGACTGCATCAGGACGAAGGCGGTGCCGTATCCGCCCGCCTGACCGGCACGCATCAGAAACTGACGTCGGGTGAGGCTCATCTTCGTAGGCTTTCTTGGGCGATTCGGGGAATGGATTGTGGAACGGGGGACCTGATGAATGATTTATATCAGCAAATGCGCGGAGGATGGATGGGAATTTCTGAGATCGGTGGCGTAGCTGAGGATTGCGCCGCCGCCCAGGCCAATATGTTCAGCCCGGCCGCCGCCGTCAAACCTGCATCACTTCCGCTTCCTTTTTCTGCGAAAGCTCTTCCATGCGCCGGATCTCGCCGTCGGTCATCTTCTGCACTTCTTCCAGGGCGCGCTTCTCATCGTCCTCGCTGATCTTCTTGTCCTTGGCGAGCTTCTTTAATGCGTCGTTGCCGTCGCGTCGCACGTTGCGCACGGCGGTGCGATGTTCTTCCAGAACCTTGTTCAGGTGCTTGCACACGTCGCGGCGGCGCTCCTCGGTCATGGGCGGCACGGGAATGCGAATGATCTTCCCGTCGGACTGGGGATTAAACCCAAGATCGGAGGCCTGGATCGCTTTTTCAATCTCCTTGAGGATGCTGGGGTCCCAGGGCGAGATGGTAATGAGCTGCGGCTCGGGCGCCGACACCTGAGCCATCTGATTGATGGGCGTGAGCGTGCCGTAGTAGGCCTGGAAAGCTGCGACCGCATGATCCATGCGCCGCTTGAGATCGCCGTAAAGGTCTTTGAGCGCCGGGCTGCCGGCCATGAAAGCTGTCATCGTAGATCGTCCTCGCTCGAGCGAATTCGCCAACGGATATTCTACAACCACGTTGGCTGGATGCTCGTGTTGATCAGGGTGTTACGCCATGGCGACCATACCGGTGGCCGTCGCCTGCTCGTGCGCGTGATAGCTCGATCGCACCAGCGGTCCGGATTCCACGTGGCGAAATCCCATCTTGAGAGCTTCGGTTTTCAACTCAGCAAATTCGCGCGGCGTGTAGAGGCGCTTCATCGGCAAGTGATCGCGCGAAGGCCGCAGGTACTGGCCGATCGTCAAAATGTCGCAGCCCACGGCGGCTAAATCGCGGAACACTGCGAGCAGTTCGTACGTCTCTTCGCCCAGCCCGACCATCACACCGGATTTCGTCACCCCTTCGGGGCGCAGTTCTTTGGCGTAGCGCAGCAACTGCAATGATGTTTGGTAGCGCGCGCCAGAGCGCACCACGCGATAAAGGCGCGGCACGCTTTCAGTGTTGTGATTCAGCACATCGGGCCGCGCATCCATGACAGTTCTGATGGCTTCGCGGTCGCCCTGAAAGTCCGGTATGAGCACTTCCACGCGGCAGCCGGGGGCCTGGCGGCGAATCTCATCGATGACCATGGCGAAGGCGCGCGCCCCGCCCAGTAGATCGTCATCGCGATTCACGCTGGTAATCACGGCGTGGAGCAGTCCTAACGTAGCCACTGCCTCCGCGACCCTCCGCGGCTCGTCAAAGTCGATCGCCTCGGGACGGCCCTTGGGCACGGCGCAGAATCCGCAACGCCGGGTACACAGGTTGCCCAGCATCATGAATGTCGCCGTTTTGTGATGCCAGCACTCGCCGATGTTGGGGCACTGGGCGCTTTCGCATACCGTGTGCAGCCCCAGCGAGCGGGCCAGCCGCTTCAGCGAGTGGTAGTTCTCGCCCACCGGCGCGCGCGCCTTCAGCCACTCCGGCTTGGGCGCAGGCGTGCGGCGAACGGGCTCAATCTGGACGAGTTCCATCACTTTCCCATTGTAGCGGCCAGGCAACTGCCCCGCGACGAGGAACTGTCGAACGTGCGCCCCCAAAACCTTTCAGGCCAATCAAGCATCTGTGACAATTAGCCGGGCCTCGCGCAGAGCGGGCAGGAAAGTCGCGCGGAAAACATTGCTCCGAGGGTGCGTGAAGGGCGCGGCGAAGGAAAGGAGATCACTATGAGACCCGATCGTCCTTTGATTGGCGCAGTAGTATCGCTGGCTGCAGGGATTGCCGCGATTCTGGCGTACTGCCACGGAACGACCGCATTCAACGCGGGCTATCCATTTTCGGGGAGCCAACTGCACATCGATCTCACAACCAATGGTCCAGCGGTTCTGGGAGGCATGGCGTTGATCGCCCTCGGGCTTTTGCTGATGGCGTGGGCGCTGCTTGCTGCGTTTGTCAGTCAAATTGTGCGGCTGTTCGTCCGAGACGATGAAATGGAGAGCATCATCGGCCGATCGCGCGCGCCCCGCCTCGATGCCGAGAACTATCGCGGTTCGGTCACGATGACCGAAAACAAGCACGAGACGTAAGGCTGCTTTTGGGCGCAGCAGCTCTGGAAAAGGGCTTGTGGGTCGTGAGGGAATCGCGCGCGCGAGCCCTAGTGCAGCTTCTCGCGCACGTCGGTCCGTATCAGGTAAAGGAAGCAAACAAGATTGATTAGGCCCAGCACCAGGAGGTCGGTCACATGCTGGGTGATGAAAGTCCAGAAGAACCAGCCTGCCAGGAGCGCCACAGCGCCCAGCGTGAGCGCCCAGGCCCAGCGCAGCAGAAGCAGCAGACCGAGTGCACCTGCGATAAACAGGGCAGGGAAAACAAGAAAGACCGGCCCTGCGAGGCCCTTAACGACGCAGACTACCGCGACGATTGCGAGCAAAATCATGTAAACGCTGATTGCCATCAGGCCGGGCAGGCTCAATAGCTTCGCTCGCTGCGCTTTCGGTGCAACCTGTGGCTCAGGCAAACCGGTTGCGGGCGGGTTCGGATTGTCATCAGTAGTCATAGTGTGTGCAGGTAGGCAATCAGATCGTTCAGTTCGTCGTCGCTAAGTGGTGTGGCTGGCATCGTCTGCCGACCATTCAGGATCACGGCCGTCAGGCGCTCGTCGGTGGGCGGCGCGCCTGAAGGCATGGCCTTCAATTTCGTCAGCGCCTGTAACCCCGGCCCATGCAGAGGACTCGTCGACGTGGGATAGTGGCAACGCGCGCACTTCGCCTGGAAGACGTCCGCGCCGCGTGCCTCCTGCGGCGTCCACTCCGAAGACGGTTTCGACGGCGGCAGCGAACGGCAGCCGGCCAAACCGAAGGCGAATGTGGACAAAGTAGAAACCATAAGAAAATTGCGCAAGAACATTTGCCTCTCATGATACCGCGCATGGAGGGGCGTAGCATGTGCTTTTGGAGATTGTTCCCGGTATTGCAACGGCACCTGGGGAAAAAGGAAGGCGGGTTCATCCATTGAGAAAGGGGATCCTGGCGTGTATCGGCGGCACACCGCTGCTGGAGCTCGGCAGCATTGTGCCTGCCAACAGCGCGCGCATTCTGCTGAAACTTGAAAGCGCGAATCCCACCGGCAGCATGAAGGATCGCATGGCGCTGGCCATGATTGAAGCGGCAGAGGCCGACGGCCGTTTGCCGGCGCGGGGCGCGGTGGTAGAGTACACCGGCGGCAGCACCGGCGTTTCGCTGGCCTTCGTATGCGCGGTCAAGCGCCATCCCCTGCACATTGTCAGCTCCGATGCCTTTGCGCGCGAAAAGCTTGACCAGATGCGCATGTACGGTGCCGAGCTCGAAATCATTCACAGCGAGACCGGCGGCATGACCGAAAAACTCATGCGCGGAATGATTGCGGCCGCGCGCGCTTTCATGGAGCGGACGGGCGCCTTCTGGACCGATCAGATGAATAACACCGATCCGCTCAACGACTATCACCGGATGGCCGACGAAATCTGGGCCCAGACCAAAGGCGAGATCGATGGATTCGTGCAGAGCGTCGGCACCGGGGCCTCGCTGCGCGGGATCAGCCAGACGCTCCGCGAACGCCAGCCGCAGATCAAGATCGTTGCCGTCGAGCCTGCGGAGTCTGCGGTTCTATCCGCTGGTGCGCCTGGTTCGCATCACATTGAAGGCATCGGGGTAGGATTCGTGGTGCCCTTATGGCGTAACGGCCTGGCCGACAGCATTGAGCGCGTCTCCACGGAGGAAGCCACCGCCATGGCCTTTCGCCTGGCGCGCGAAGAGGGATTGTTCGCGGGCATTTCCACCGGCGCCAATGTCGTCGCGGCGTTGCGGTTGGCTCAGGAGTTGGGCCCAGGCGCAACTATTGTCACGGTGCTGGTCGATTCGGGGATGAAGTATCTCAAGACCTACGGCGCGAAGCTCGACAAGTTTGCGGTGTAAGCGTAGCCCTCACTCAGCCGCGGCAATGGCTTCGGCGATGCGGTCGATGGCCTGCTGCTCGTCGTCGCTGCCAGGGTAATGATTGTTGACGAGGATCGAGAAGGCTACCACGCGCCCGCTGGCCGCTGTCACGTAACCGGAAAGCGCGTTTACCTCGTCTAATGTGCCGGTCTTGGCCCACATCCTGCCTTTGAGCGAAGTGTTCTTGAAGCGGTTATCGAGCGTGCCGTCCACGCCCGCAATGGGTAATGTCTCGCGCCACGCCAGGCCCCACGGCTGATGCGACGCGTACGCCAGCAAGCGCGTGAAGGCGCGCGGAGAAATCTTGTCCTTTGGGCTCAGGCCTGAGCCGTCGTAGAGAAAGAAATCGTTGTCGTCGACGCCGGCATTGACCAGGAACTGCCGCACCACGCGCGAGCCTTCTTCAAAGCTGCCGTCGCTGCCGTAGGTCTTGCCCAGCAAGCGCAGGAGCATCTCAGCGTGCAGGTTTTGGCTGGTCTTGTTGATGATCTTGATGTCTTCGGCCACCGGCACTGAGATGCGCGCAGCCAGCACGCGGCGGCCTTCTGGGGCGCCGGCAATCGTGGTGAGCTGAACGGGCGCGAGTGTTAGCGGTTTCTCTCGCTCTTCAGCAAAATCGCCCGTACCCGTTTGATACTTGTGCCGCGATTCTGGATCTCCGCTTACCTTGATGCCGCGGCGCAGCAGAGCCAGCTTGAACGCATCGGCCGTGAACTCCGCCGGGTCCTCGACGGCCATCGAAACATGCAGGCCGTTGGCAGGCGCCGTGCCCCAGGTGCGAACCATCGTCAAGCCGGGCCGGCGTTCCAGTCCGGGATGGGCCTGCTCGCCGGGCGCGGTGGGCTTCATGTTGTTGTCCACCGTGAAGTAGTCCACGTCGGGCACCCACACGGCCAGCGTATGCCCGCTTCCGGCAGGATGCGCGTAGATGTTCAACTCGTCGGTATTTTCGTTGAAGGTGAGCGCGGACACCGGAGCACCGTAGCTCCATTGCAAATCGTCCCAGCCCCATCCCTCCCCCCAAGGCTCGTCGAGAAAGTAAGTGTCGTCTCCCACCACGGTGCCTTCCACCGCACGCACGCCCGATTGCTCCACCTGCTCCGCCATCAAATCGAGCGGCGCCAACACCCTGATCGCCCGCGCCGTCTCTGCGGCTTCTTCCGGCGAGACCTCGCTGCCCGTAGTGCCGGCCGTAGTTGTGCCGGCCGGGGTGGTTCCCGTTTGTCCGGTGCTTGCGGTGGTATCCGGCTGCGCAGCCGGCGGGGCCGTTCCGGGCTCCACGTAGGGATAGGTGCGTGCGCTAATCGTAGGATCGCCCACTCCCAGCACAATGATGTCGCCGTGCAAAGTGCCTGCCGCGTCCACGTCGCCATTGGCCACCACAAACGTTGTCCAGGTCAGCGTTTCCACGGGCAAAAGAGCGAATGCCGCCGCGGTGGTGGTGAGCTTGGCATTCGAGGCGGGCGTAAACAGTGCGGCGTCGTTCAAGCCATAGAGCGGTTGGCCGTCGAGCGTAGTCACGCTGATGCCGAACTGTGCGTGGCTGAGCGCAGGGTCGGCAAGAATGGTCTGAATGCGACTCGCGAGCGGACCGGCAGTCGGTGTCGGGCGCAGCGGCGGACGAGGCGCGCGGTGCGCAGGCGCTTGCGCGTACAAGCCAAGAGTACAAACCAAAAGGCTGCCCAACGCAGTTGGGAATCGCCACAAAATCGTCATGCCCGGAGTGTAGCAAAACACCGCCGTGTGGCGGCGTACCATCGAATGAGGGTGGTCAGAACTGTCACAAATTGGCGACTGCGTACGCGCACCCTCGAACTGGGCCGGCGCACGCTCATCGTCGGCGTGGTGAACATTACCCCTGATTCCTTCTCTGACGGCGGTTTTTTCCTCGATCCCGAAGCCGCATTGGTCCGCTGCATGCAATGCATAGAGGAAGGCGCCGACATTCTCGATCTCGGCGCGGAAAGCACACGTCCCGGCTCGCGTGCAGGCGCCCACATGGGCGAAATCGACGCGCTCGTCAGCGCCGATCAGGAGCAGGCGCGACTTTTGCCCGTTCTTGAAAGATTGTTGAAGGCGCTACCCCACGCAGTGATTTCGGTAGACACCTACAAAGCGGCCACGGCGCGCGCGGCGCTCCAGGCGGGCGCGGAGATCATCAACGACGTGAGCGGATTCATATGGGTTCCCGGTATTGCGCTAGTTTGTGCGGAGTTTGGCGCGGGCGTAGTCGTGTCGCACACGCGCGGCCGGCCCGAAAACTGGCGCACGCAGCCGCAACTTGCTCCGGATGCATTGTTGGCCACCGTGCGTGACGGTTTGGCCGCGAGCCTTGCCGCGGCGCGAGCGGCCGGAATCGCCCCGGATCAAATTGTCCTCGATCCGGGGTACGGCTTCGGCAAACGATTCAGGGAGAATTACGTGTTGCTCAACCGTCAGGCCGAACTCCTCTCGCTCGGCAGGCCGTTGTTCGCGGGTTTGAGCCGCAAATCGTTTCTTGGTCACACGCTTGCTCCGCTCTTCGGCGGAAGCGATGCGCCACTAGATGCACGCGAGAACGCGAGCCTCGCGGCGATGACGGCCGCGATTCTTCACGGCACGTCGATTGTCCGTGTGCATGATGTTCGCCCCGCGGTCGAGGCCGCGCGCATCGCCGATGCCATTCTTGCCGGTGGTTTGGCAATGCGGGATGTGCCCGCCATCGAGGAGTAGCCGTCAGGCCAGCTTCTTCTTCAATTCGCTAAGCTGCGCCAACGACTCCGCACTCAGCATTCCTGTGCGATCGATGTCCACGTTGAAGGTCACAGGCACCTTCACCTTGTTGCACGTACGAACGTAATCCAGAACGGCCGCCAAGCCGAAGCGTGGGGCGGCCAGCGGTGTTCTCACCTTGCCGTGCAGCCAGCCAGGGTTGTCAATGCAGACCCAGCGATGATCTTGCAAATGATCCGTAGTGAATTGCGCCGAAGGAACAGCAACCAGATTGCCCGCTTCTCCGGCTTCATAGTCCTGACGCGTGGAGTAGAGGTAATGCGACAGAACGCCGCTGTTCAACGTCACGAGCCTGCCATCGAAACCGGTCCTCGCCGTCTCCACCCACTCGTCCCAGGGAAATTGGAAGTCGCGCATGTCGGTCGTCGTGGCGTCGTAGGCTCCGCGTGGATCGAGCGAGCCGCAGCTGTCGAACCACCAGCCAGCCACTCTCGATCCATAACGTGCACCCAGCTCGCGAATAATGCTCATCAGATTACTGGTCAGTTTTGATTTGTCGGCAGCGTGATATCCCACCGCATATTCCCATTCCGGATCATCGCCGTGATTGCAGGAATGATTGTAATAAAGGATGAAATGCAGCCCGCTTGCGCGGCAGGCATCGGCGATTTCTGCGATGAGATCGCGCTTTGTGGTTCTACGCGGGGCAATGCGGTCGATGGCTTCACAGGGCCCGGGCAGAATCTGCAGGGCGTGCGCTGCGGTGAAGATCACGTACTGCGCGCCTGACCCGGCAATCTGCTCCACATAATTCGTCGCGCTGAAGCGTGCCACGGTTTCTTCGAAAGGCAACCAAGCGTCCGCGCCGACGGTCTGCGATTGCGCGGTCCAGTGCGTGGAAACGCCAAAACTGCAAGCAGCCAGCCAGCTTGCATCAGCATGGCGGTATTCAGCGCCATGCGCGCCGCGGCCGGCCGCCGCAAACAACGCGCTTGCCCCCATGCCCTTCAAAACTTCGCGCCGGTTCGGCAGATCGCGATGCAATGTCATTTCGGTTTTTCCCTCCGCGCCATTGTATTCGCTGCGCGGTACTGCTGAAACTCAGGCGGGCGAACTCTTGCAGTCCCATAGGTCAGCGCTGCTACGCACGGAATCGCCAATCGCGGCAGCGATTAGAATGGGCGGGGAGCTTCGAAAAAAACGAAACGGCAGGCTGGCCCATTCATGATGAAAACTCATTTTGCATTCGGCAAGAACGGAATCGACGTTGAAGTCCCGGAGGGATTCGACTGCCAGGTGGTGCGCAGCCGCGCGGCGCAAGCGCTCAGCGATCCAAACGGCGCGCTCGAAGCTGCGCTCGACCATCCTATCTACAGCGAGCCGCTCGAGAAACTGGCCGCGGGCAAGCGCACGGCGGCCATCTCTGTTTGCGACATTACGCGCCCCGCGCCAAATCGGATTACTTTGCCGCCGCTGCTCAAGCGCCTCCACGCCGCCGGCATTCCCAAAGAGGGCATCACGATCCTCATCGCCACCGGCTTGCACCGCGCGGCGACCACGGAAGAGCTCGACATCATTCTCGGACCCGAAATCGCGGCAACCTATCGTGTAGCCAGTCATGATGCGCGCGATTTTGCCAGTCATCGCCGGGTGGGAACCACACGCCGCGGGACGCCAGTGTATGTCGACGAGCGTTTTGTTGCCGCCGATTTGCACGTCACCCTCGGCTTCATTGAGCCGCACCTCATGCTGGGATTCAGTGGCGGGCGCAAGCTGATCGTTCCCGGAGTCGCGGCGCAGGAAACCATCAAAGTGATTCACTCGCCGCGCTTCATGCGCGAGCCGCTGGCTACTGAAGGCTCAACCGAGGGGAATCCACTGCACGCGGAATTGCTCGAGGCCGCCGCGTTGGCGCGCCACGACTTCATCCTCGACGTCACGTTGACGCCAGAGCGCGCCATCTCCGGAGTATTCGCGGGCAACCCAGTCAAAGCGCACGCGGCGGGCGTCGAATTCATGGTGAGCACTTCGCTTACCTCGCTTGACTGCCTCGTCGATGCGGTCATTACTTCGTCAGCCGGCTATCCGCTCGACCTCACCTTCTACCAGTGCCTGAAGGGGTTGACCGCGGCGCAGCATATCGTCAAGCCGGGCGGTAAGATGCTGCTCCTTGCCGAGTGCGCGGAGGGCATCGGCTCGCCCGAGTACGCGCGTCTGCTCAAGTCTTATCGCGGTCACGCCGAGTTTCTCAAAGAAATTGAGACCACGCCGGTCGAGATCGACCAGTGGCAGCTGGAGAAGCTGGCCATGACGGGGCTGAAAAACGAATTGCTGTTTTACACGCCGGGCGCCGCGCGCGAAGCGCTGGGAAGCCTTGGCTCGCAATCGTTCAGCAATCTGAACGAAGCGATCGCCGCGGTCTTCAGCGGTCTCGCGCCGGGAGCGCGCGTGGCGTTGCTGCCCGAAGGCCCTTACACCTTTGCCCGCGCCATGCCCGCGTACGCGTAGATTGCGCGGCGAATTTGCTTTGCCGGCACGATCCATGACGCTATAATCGCAGCCATTCAATTTGGGAAAAGGATGTGCCATGGTTCTCTTCCTCTTGAAGAACCTTCTCCTGCTGGCAGTCTGCTTTTTGGCTTTCTGCCCGTACTGGCTCGCTTTCTGGAACTTTCAGTGCAAGGCAAAGGTAAAACGCCGGGATCTCGCCAGCCTTCTTTCCGAACACAAGATTCTGAAGAAGTATCAGAAAAGGTTTCCTTCAAAAAAGGATCTCAATACCGCGGATGAGATCGCCAAGGATATCTTCGCCACCTATTTCAGCCTTGGGGAATATATAGTCGCGCTCGTGTTCATCCTCGTTACAGTGTCGGCGGCGGTGATTTATGGGAGCGCGCGCATTGGGATTCCGCCGCCGTTCCTCGGCGACACGCTCAGTGCGCAGATCAAGAGCGCGGCTTGGGGAGACGCGGTATTTTGGGCCCTCATGGGCAGCTACCTTTGGAATTGCTACGACCTGATCCGCGAAGTAGCGACCTTCGATCTGCGGCCTGACGTGCTCACCCGGATGTGGCTGAAGTTCTGGGTTGCCGCTGCCGTGGCCGCCATTTTTTCCGGCGGGGTAACGGTTGGTTTGCAATCGACTTTGGGATTTGCCGTCGGACTGGTATCGATTCCCGCACTCTTTGGCGCCATCTCTGACAAGGCCAGCAAGATTCTCAGTATCAAGACGACTGAAGGCGACACGGCTACTCAGATTAAGGCCTTGCAGGGGGCCTCTCCTGCCGTGATTGACACTCTCGCCGACATCGATATTCAGAACACCGTCGAATTGGCGTACTGCGATCCGATGCACGTCCTGATGAGTACGAACATGGCCTTGGCCGTGATCGTCGACCTGATCGACCAGGCGCTGTTGTTTAACTACATGGGCGCGGATGTTGCCAAAATTCGCGGCGGCGGCTATCGCGGGTCGATCGAGGTGGCCACGGTTGGCCAAAACCTCCGCGGAGACGACGATGAGCGCAAAGTTGCCAAGCAAAGCGTGACGGATCTCACGGCGATGCTCGGTTGGAAAGACCAAAAGGTGCTGGACCTGGTTGAGACCCTCTACCAGGACCTCCAGGTCAACCTCCTTTGGGAGTTTTGGGGCGGCGCATCCAAATAGCGCAAGAATGTGCAGCGCCGGAGAACAGAGCCGCCACGCAGCGCGAAGTGAGCTGAGTTGCTTCCTTCGCGCTGCGGTCCGGGCCTGCCTAAATGCTGATGTCAACCTTGTAACGCGGCCACAGCGGACGCATCGCCGCGTGATCGACCGTCGGCTCGCCGTCGCACTCCACTTCAATCACCGAAGCCGGCTGGTCGGGCGCGATCAGCGGAAGGCCCGTGAGCCGGAAGCTGAACTCGTCCTGCGTGAACTCAACCTTCTTGCCGGTCTTAAGGACGCGCGCCGAGATCACCTTGGGCTTGAGGCCACCAATGGCCACCACCACTTCGGGTTTGTAGAAGTCGAGCCACTGGGCCGCGGGGGTGTGTCCAGGCCAGTTGTACACGTGCACGTAGAGCGTGTTGCCCTTGCGCGAGTAGTTGCAGCTGGCGTTGGGATTCAGCGTTCCCCGGTCCGAACCGTAGATGGTTTTGCCGTTGGTATCCATCCACTTGCCCACCGCGTCCAGAACTTCCAGCGTTGCGGGCGGCACGGAGCCGTCGGGCTCGGGCCCGATGTTCAGCAGGTAGTTTCCGCCACCGCGCGCGCAGGTGATCAGGTTGTCGACGATGGTCTTCGGCGTCTTCCACTGATCGTCGGCGCGATTGAAGCCCCAGCTGTTGTTGAGCGTCATGCACGATTCCCAGGCGCGGCCCGCGGCCGAAGCTTCAATGCGCTGCTCCGGTGTGGCAAAGTCACCCTCCAGACCGTTGCGGTTGTTCACAATAATGTCGGGCTGCAGCTCGAAGACCATCTCGTTCATCCGCTCCGACTCCCACTGTGCTGCGGTCAGCGGCCATGAGACGTCGTACCACAGAACGTCGATCTTGCCGTAGTTGGTCAGCAACTCGCGGATCAGGCCGTGGGTGTAGTCCACAAAGCGCCGCCGTGCCGCCTCGTCGGTCTTGCAGATGGCGCCATCGGGATGGTGCCAGTCCATGAGCGAGTAGTAGAAGCCCACGCGTAGTCCCTCGGCGCGCGCCGCCTCCACATATTCCCGCACCAGGTCGCGTCCCGGGCCTTGCTTCATGGCGTTGTAATCGGTCAGCTTGGTGTCAAAGTTGCAAAAGCCTTCGTGATGCTTGGTCGTCATCACCATGTATTTCTGCCCGGCGCGCTTGGCCAGCCGCGCCCAGTCGCGCGCCGCATTCGGCTTGGGATGGTGGTGCTTGGCCAGAATTTCGTATTGGGGAATCGGCACTCCCTCGTGTTCCTTCACCCACTCGTGCTGGCCAATGATGCTGTAAAGACCCCAGTGGATGAACATGCCGAACTTGGCCTCGTGCCACCACGCCATGCGCGCCTCGCGCGTCGCTATCTGCTTCTGTTCAGTCGGCGTGGGCCCCTTCTGAGCTGCGGGTGGAAGCGCGGGCATCACCTGTTGCACGCCCATCCCATCCGCCTTGGTCACGGCCAACGCCGCCGCGCCCGCCGCGCCAAACTGCTTCAAAAACGACCGTCTCGTGCTTTCACTCCATTCCATCGCCATCTCCTCATTCGTGTGTCTGAAATTACCTGCCCACAGCGGGGCGGATTTTCGTTAGCGTTTACGAAAACCAGGGTAAATCGCCGCCGAGCCACTATAGCAGACAGTGCGAACGTCGCGGCAACATCCTATACGGACGGAGGCGGTCTCTCCTCGCCGGCGCCGGGCCGGAGCGAAAAGTCTGTGGGTCGCAACCACCCCCTTCCCCGGCGAATGAAAATGAAGTCATGGAACCGCCTTTCCCCGCATCCAGCGCGGCTTTTGCGGCGCCGGCAATGCGCAACTATTTGAAAATGAAGCACCGCTTTTCGACCAAGTCTCGTCCCACCCGCTGCCGGATCCTTGCCTCATAAAAATCCCTTGACAATCGTCCATCGCCTCAAATAATGTGCCTTGCAATCGATCTCGTTAACGTTTCCGTTATCGACTGCGAAAAACTGACTCCAACCTAGACGGTCGATAGAAATCGGCTGTTGGGGTCCGGCAGAACCAAAGCGCAAGACCGGGCCAGGTAGTTTTCGAATTTTCCGGTGACTGAAGATTTCATCGGAAAGCCGCCTTCCGCAACGGAGGTCATCTTCGGGTAGGCGCAGGACAACGTGCCCGAATCGGGCGATATCCAAAAACAACGAGCAGTGATCCCGGCGGCAAACTCCGGGGTGCAGAAAATTGGAGGCATACCGATGCAAACAGCATTGCGCAAGATCGTCGATAGCCTGGTGCGACCGGCAGTTTTGATTGCGCTTGTCGTCGTGCTCATCAACCCAACCGGCCAGACCTTCGCGCAGAATTCGTCCTCTGGCGTCAACGGCGTGGTCACGGATTCCAGCGGAGCCGTCGTCTCCGGAACCAAAGTAGCGCTCATCAACGTGGGAACCAATGTTGAGCGCAATGCGGTCTCCAACGCCACAGGCGATTACTTCTTTGCCCAGGTGCCACCGGCGCGCTACACGCTCACGTTCACTGCGACCGGCTTCCAGAAAGAAACCGTGGCGGCCTTCGATGTGGACATCGCACAAGTGGTTACCATCAACGCATCGCTCAAAGTGGGCAACGTGCAGCAGTCGGTTACGGTCGAAGCAGCCAATACAGAAGTCGAAAGTTCCAGCGCGCAATTGGGCGCTGTCATCGGCACGCAGCCGGTCAACGACCTGCCTCTGAACGGTCGCAATTTTACAACGCTACTTGACCTGACGCCGGGCATCACGCCCATCAGCACCGGCCAGAACTCAAGCGCCGGCAACGTTGCGATTGTTGCCACTTCTGCCGAAACCAGTTATTCGTTCCCCTCCATCAATGGCGCGTACAACCGGTCGACGATGTATGAGACCGACGGCATGATCAACAACAACAGTTGGTACAACGAATATGCCATTTCGCCAATCGTCGATACCATCCAGGAGTTCAAGATCAACTCGCACAGCGACGCGCAGTATGGCGGCGTGATCGGCGGGGTGGTCAATGTCGCCACCAAAGCCGGCACAAACGACTATCACGGCAGCGCATGGGAGTTCTTGCGCACCAGCAGCTTCGATGCAAGGCCATTCATTGCGGCGCCGCCGTCATACCACCTGGACACCTACGGCGCACAGATGGGCGGCCCCATCTCAATTCCGCATCTCTACAATGGCAGGACTAAGACCTTCTTCGAGATCGGCTACGAAGGCACGCACTTCTCCAAAGCGAATGGAACCCTCGAATTGATCCCAACGGCGGCGCAGTTGGGCGAAACGACCTTCGGCGGCGCGCAGAACCTGACCCATGCCGATTTCAGCAGCGCCTCAACCGGCGTGACCAAGAATGGAAGTTGCCTGGCGACAGACACTACCGCCGATGTGGGCGCTTGCCAGCTTTGGGACCCGACCGCGGGCGGCAACTTTGCCGCGACGCCGTATCGTCCCTTCTACGCGGGCAACCAGATTCCGGTATCTGAAATCAACTCGAACTCAACGGCCTTCATCAAGGCCGTATTCGGTTCGAACGGACCCTATACCATCTCCGGAATCTCGCCCTATGTGGACAACTACGAGATCACGGCGCCGACCACCCAGCCGACCGACAACTATTCCTTGAGAATCGATGAGCACATCGGCAACAAGGATTTCATTTTCGCCCGGTACGCAGGGTGGCAAGGAAAGCAAACGGCGCCGAGCTCACTGCCATCGCTCTTTAGCATCACGTCAATTCCCGCGCAGCAATACGGGGTTAGCTGGAACCACATCTTCAGCCCCACCACCAGCATGCAGGTGCAATACGCGCTAGCCCACGTTAAGGACGATTCCATCACGCAGTACACCAACCACAACCTGTGGCAGACTTACGGCTGCTCCACCGACATGTGCGATGACTTTGTGCAAAACATCGCGTTGATGGTCACTCAGACTGTCACCGGCGGATTCTCCGGCGGCGAAACCAACACCAACTCCACCAACCTGGCCGCCATTCACGAGTGGTCCGGGACCGTCATCAAGGTCTGGCATAACCACCAGATTCAAGGCGGCGGCGGTTGGGACGAAGATAACTACACCTCTTATCTCCGTCAGGGCACAGTCACTTTCAGCGGCGCATCCAGCGGCAACTTTTCCGGCAATCCGGATACGCCGGGAACTTTCACCGCTTCGCAAATCAGCGCCCAGTCAGGCTTCGGTCTCGTCGACTTCCTGCTTGACTATCCGAATAGCGAAGCCAAGCGCAACGTGCTAATTACCGAGCGGCCCGGAGGCATTGGCAGTGCCTACCTGCAAGACAGTTGGAAGATGAATCCCAAGCTGACCGTAAACTACGGGCTGCGCTACGACCGGAGTGTAATTCCGGCCTACGGCACAGAGGCCTCGGTTGGCCTGCAGGGCAGCATCGAGACCGGCGACCCCGACTTCAATACCGGTAATTACATCGTGCAGCAGTTGCCGCCGCTGTGCAGCGTGCGCCTCCACGCGCCGTGCCTGCCAAGCGCCACACTACCGGCCAATGTCGTCGTGGCTAAGGGAGGAAGAATTCTGCACGGCAGCAAGGCAAACTTCGGGCCGCGGCTCGGCTTCGCATATCGCGTGAACGACGGCCTCTCGGTGCGCGGCGGAATCGGCATTACGTGGGACAACTGGTCGGCCCTGATTCAGATGCCGCAGAACTATCAGGGCTCGTGGCCCGACACGGGAACGCTGCAGATCAACAACACCAACACCCCGCAGGCCGGCGGCATCTATGTCTCGGCGCAGAACCCGTTTGCGGCCAATCCCGGCAATCTTCCGGCCGCAACACCGTGGGGCTCGTCCAACGTCAACTACATGGTTGACCCACTGTGGAGAAATCCGTACTCCGAGCAGTACAACCTGGGCATCGAAAAGCAGCTCTGGTTCGGGAGCATCCTGAGCGTGAACTACGTGGGCTCGGCGTCGCACAGGCTCGATATTGGTGGCTATTACAACACCGGAACTCCGTGCGGGTCTCCGTGCGCCTACGCCTCCTTCAACGCACGCGTAACCGCAGGCGTAGGAGGACAACCCTATCCCTATGCCGTTCCGCAAAAGTCGTGGGATCACGGCGCAGGCAACGGTACCTATAACTCACTGCAGGCAGCGTTTCAGCGCCACTTCACCCACGGGCTTCAATACATGATTTCGTACACATGGAGCAAGACTCTGGTGGAAGGCGATGACGGCTTCTTCGGTGTTGAGGGTGGCGTGCCGCAGGATCCGTACAATCCCAGGACAAGCCGAGGGCCGGCCGGATTCAACATCCCGCAAATGTTCGCGGCGAACTATGTTTACGATTTGCCCATCGGAACCGGCAAGCTGATCTCGACAGGCAATCGCCTGGCCGACTACATCATCGGAGGATGGCAATGGAACGGCATTGTGACGGCGCGCTCCGGTCAGGCCTTCCAGGTCACGGCCAGTGGCGACATCGCCTATACGGGAAATGCCTCAACGTATGAGCGAGCGGACGAGGTTGGCAACCCGTTCCAAAGCGGCACCATCTCCGGCAACCCGAGCTGCACGCCGCCGGCAGGCCACGTCAAGACCGAGACACAGTGGTTCAACCCTTGTGCCTTCGTGACGCCGCCGATTGGGTCCTATGGAACAACAGGCCGTTATCCATTTATTGGACCCACCTACTGGGATTACGACACCGGCCTGCAGCGGTCGTTCCCGATTCATGAGCAGGTGAGCTTCAACCTTAAGGCGGAGGCCTTCAATGCCTTCAACCATCCTGTACTGGGTAATCCGGGAACTTCAGTGAACGCTTCGTCGGGCTTTGGCGTGATCACGGGTACGGCGAGTACGCAGCGACTCCTGCAGCTATCGGGCAAATTCATTTTCTAGTTAATGCGCGTCTGATCGAACGGGGGCCGGCCTGAATCGCGGCCCCCGCAACCTCACACCACACCAATTCAGCAAACAGACCGGAGCCT
Source organism: Occallatibacter sp. (assembly GCA_050013775.1). GTDB lineage: Bacteria > Acidobacteriota > Terriglobia > Terriglobales > Acidobacteriaceae > Telmatobacter. The sequence goes on from JBEKEP010000035.1 coordinate 18,158, forward strand.
TCCCACCTGGAGCAGGCTTCAATTCCGCGTTGCCTTGCAAGTTTGTATAGACTGACTTTATGGTCGTTCGCCTGAAAGATATAGCAGCCGAACTGGGAGTTTCGGTGGTCACGGTATCGCGGGCCTTGCGCAACCGGCCCGACATTGCCGAGGATACCAAGGCCAAGATTCTGGAACGCGTGAAGCGGTTGAACTACCGCCCCAACCTTACCGCGCGCAGCCTGGTCACGGGCCGCAGTTCGCTCATCGGGCTCGTCGTGCCCGACATCATTCATCCCTTCTTCGGCGAGATCGCCAAGGGGCTCTCCAACAAGCTGCGGGAAAAGGAGTATTACCTCCTCGTTTCCTCTTCCGAGAGCGACCCGCAGTTGGAGCAGAACGAAGTGGAGCACATGCTTGCCCACCATCTGGACTGCTTTGTCGTGGCCTCGTGCCGCAAAGATACCGACAGTCTGCGCCGCATCAGCGAGACGGGCGTGCCGCTGGTGCTCATCGACCGCAGCTTTCCGGGATTTCCCTGCAACTTTGTTGGCGTCAACGATGTGAAGGTGGGCGAGCTTGCCACCGAGCACCTGATCGCACAGGGCTGCAAGCGCATCGCGCACATACGCGGACCGGCAACCAGCGTGGGCAACAGCCGCGCCGAGGGGTACGGCAACGCGCTGGCGCGGCACGGCATGGCGGTGGCAAGCAGCTACGTGGTGTCCTGCGGCGAGGCCTCCGATTCCGACGGCGAAACCCGCGGCCGCCGCGCCATGGAAGAGATCCTGGCGCTGAAGCCGCGCCCCGACGGGATCTTTTGCTTCAACGACATCATTGCCACCGGCGCCATGGACCGCGCGTTGGAGGCGGGAGTGCGCATACCCCAAAATATGGCGATTGTGGGCTGCGGCAACTTCCACTACAGCAGCAAGCTGCAGGTGCCACTCTCCAGTGTCGATCAACGTTCGCGCCAGATCGGCGAGCGCGCAGCTAAAATGATCATGACGCTGCTCGAAAAGCCGCCTTCGGCCCGGCCGCGCAGCATCATCCTGGAACCCGAGCTGATCGCAAGAGCATCATCGAAGCTCAAGTAGGCGGGCGCTAGTTTTCCGTCGGCCGCTCCACGTGATCCACGACAAATGTGTCCACCGGGCCTTTGGCGGGCACCAGTTTTAGTCCCAGCTGTTCTTCGAGAGCCGTGAAAAGCGTGGGCCCTGCATCCGGTGTCCCCTGCTGGTCATCAGGCGTCCACTTCAGATCGATGTCGTAGTTGCCGCTGAGGCCGGTTTTGTCGACTACGTTGCGGCTCAAAACATCGGAAAGCGCGAACACGAGGCCGCTGATGGGGCCGGTGCGCACCTGAATATGGTCGTGGCCCCATGAGTTACCGCGGGAATGTTCACTCGCGGGCGCTTCCTTCAGCTTGATCCCGCCTTTGGCGGCAACAATTTCATAGATCGGCCCTTCGCGGGCCTCGTTGTGGGCGCGCAGCTTGAAACTGTCGGCCAGAGCTTGCTGCAGCATGGTTTGCGTCTGCTCCCACTGTTCTGTTCGGGGAAGATTCTGCATCGCGGCTGCCGTTTCGTCGTCCGCCTTGGCATCCACGTCGAATCGCTCCGAATTGGCCCAGCCTGGCAGTCCTGGAATCGGAATACTGGGTTTGACGGTAGGATAAGCGTTGAACAGCAGCCCCATGAGCGTGGTGCAGTGCGCAGAAAAACGGCCCGGCGGCGAGCTGACCATCATGCCATCGCAGATTGGCTTGCTCAACTTGACCGAAACCACTTCAAACGCCGGCGAATTCGGTGTGGCGGCGTTGGGCGCTGCCGGTTTCGCTTGCGCGTTTGCCGAAACGACCAGAGCAAAGCCCGCCGCCAGAAGAAGCATGGCAGTTGCGGCGGATTGCCGCAGGAACGGAACGCGCCCAGTCATCGTGCAGACCTGGCCTTTCCGGGAAGCACATCTATTGTCCCTCTGGCTGCTCGCACGCGGCAATGCCGTCCCAGGCGGACGCCGTCCGGCTTTCCGCGTGTCAATTCTCCGTCGGCCGCTCGACCTTATCGATGACCAGCACCTCTGCCGGCATCTTCTCCGGCTCCAGCTTGAGCCCGAGTTGTTCCTCAATCGCCTCGAACAGCGGTGGAGGCGCGGTTGCATTGTCGGCAGGCGGTCTCGGCTGGATCCCCATCCGCGAAAACTGTGACTCATCAGGCGTCCAGTTCAATGAAAAATCGAACTCACCTACGATCCCTGTTTTGTTCACTACCGGCCGATCCAAAACGACGAACTGCATGAATCTCGAAAAACCCGTGAGCGTCCTCTTCGTGAAGGTGCACGCGCCCAGATGTTCACAACCTGAGTTCTCAACCTCGTCGCGATCTGCAAGTTTCAACTTTGCCCCACTTTTCGCTACTACCAGAAGATAAACGGCGAGTGTTCTCTGCTCGTGATGAAATGTGAGCTTGAAGCGGTCCGCCAAAAGCTCCTGAATCAGGGTTTTCTCCTCCCGCTCGTTATTCAGCTGAACCCCTTCAACGGCCTCCGCGTCGATATCGTACTCATCCGTTGCCATCCATGCCGGGCCGCCTTGTATCTGCTGCGGGTCAAGTTCGTAGCTCAACATGATGAGGTCTCTGACTGTCGTGTTGCGCGCAAAAAGCCGGCGACCCTCCGTGTGATCGCGCATGTTATTTGGATCAGGATTCTTGACGGGCTTGATCGCAGCTACCTCAAGGACCGGCGATGAAGACTGCGTGGGCGAAGCTGCCGCCGCTTGCGACTGGCCAAGGGCTGGGCAGCGAGTGGCCGCGAAGATGCCTGCGGCTGCCAATGATAGGAAGGGAATTCGAAGGAGTCTGAACAGATGCGAAGCACGTTTGGTCATCTTGCGACCATGCCTTTCATCAACGCGAAGCCCAATAACTAAGAAAACGCTAATTCGCCTTCGCCCGCTCGATGTGATCCACCACAATCACATCCACCGGCCCGCGCGCAGGTTCAAGCTTCAACCCAAGCTGCTCCTCAAGCGCCGTGAAAATCGACGGCCGCGTGTCCGAGGCGTCCGCGCCGTCAGGGGCATAATCCAGCGTGAAATCGTAGCCACCCTCAAGCCCCGTCTTGTTCACAATCACCCGGCCCACTGCAAAAGAAAGATTGGCTGCCAGGCTCTCGATAGAAATCTCATGCGCAGTGACCTTACCGCTAGCATACGAGGCATTGCCGCCGCTGTTGTCGAGCGTTGTTTGCTTCATCTTCGATCCGCCCTTCGCCACGGTGAGCTCATAAATCGGCAGATCCTTCGTTTCGCGGTGCGCCTTGAGCGCAAAACGTTCGGCCAGCATCGCCTGCAGCATGACTTGCATTTGCTTCCACTGTTCCATCGGCGGAAGCTTCCTCAGCGCCCTCGTGGTCTCCGCATCCGTCTTGGCTTCGACCGCGATGGGTTCCGCCTTGGCCCATCCGGGCAGGCCCTCGATCTGGCCTTCCATTAGCACCCCGTAGGCGCTCCGTATCAAAACCCACGCCGGCATGCCGCCCATCGAAAAACTATCGGGCGAAAGCTTGAAGAACGCGTGGCCGTCGGGGTCGGGCTTAATCGTGACAGCGTCGTATGCGAATGTTGTTGTCTGCGCATTCTGCTGCGGCGCGGGCGGCGCAGTCTGACCCAGTGCGGCCGCAGAAACAGCAATGAAAGCAGCGGTCAGCAGAAATCCACTACGCAATGCGAGAAACCGCCGATCCATAGCCATCATTCTGCGCCCATCGGCCCCATCATCGTGCGGCCATTCCTTTTCCGCGCGGTTCTCCTATGGTTTGTCGGTTGCGAAGTAAACGGCAACGCCGCCCAGCAGCACCACCATGGTCAACGCGGGAACCAGCACCATCCAGCTCCATGCGGAGCCGGCAAGCGATGCGAAGCTCAAGCTGTCCCACTGTGCCGCGGCAGCTTGTGGAAGCTGCACAAACCAATCGTGCCAGTAGCTCCAGGTGAGCCATGCAACGCCATTGCGCGCTTCAAATCCGGCAAATCCCGCGGCGGCAACCAGCGCCACCGCGAACGCGAAGATCTGTGCGCCCAAAAGTGGCAAACTGACGCGTTTCACGGCGGCATTGCGCTTCCGCAGTTGTGCGCGCCATATCAAAATCGCAGGGGGCACCGGCCGCGCCGCGGCAACCGACTCCACACGCGCATGATGGAAGGCTTCTGAAACCAGCACCAGATCGCCGCACGAGCGGCAGCCGCTCACGTGCGTGCGGAGTTCCTGCGGGCACGCATCCGGCCACTGGCCGAGCGCCAACCGTTGACGAATCTCTTTCTCAAACGGGCAAGACGTCAGATTCATGATTTCCTCCCGTCGTCCGCGGCGCGCGCGCGGAGGAGGGCTGCAATCTTGCGTCGCGCGCGGAAAAGCAGCAGCCGGATGCTGGCCGCATTAAGACCCATCACCTTCGCGATCTCGCGATGTGAGTAGCCTTCGGCGTGAGCCAGCCACAGCATCTGCCGTTCACGCGGCTTCATCTGCCGCATGGCGGGCTCGAGCAGAATCTGCGCGTCAGTTTGTGTGGCTTGGCCGCGCGCTGCGAAGAACTCCTCGGGAATCTCTTCAATGGATGCAGCACGCGGGCGGCGCCAATGGTCGCGCAGCAAATTGGTGGCGATGCGGAAAAGGTAAAGCCGCGCCGCCGCTTCGCCATCGGTCGCGAGTGAAGGAGCGCCCTCCGCGCACAGGAAGCGTACGTAGCTCTCCTGCATCAGGTCGTCGGCCAGCGCGGGATCGGCGGAGGACCGCGCCAGGTAAGCCCAAAGAGGCCGCGCCGAGCGCTCAAAGAAACCGGCGAAGGCCTCGTTCTCCATCGCAGGGTCAGCCGCGCCGGCGCCGGCGGCGTCTTGAACGCCGCCGGCCCATGAATTCGGTAATGTGAATTCCCACGACATACGTGATCGTTTCCCGGTCGGGGCCACGTCCGGCTCCTTTTGGGCTCACTGCCTGTCCTGTGAGCCGAAGGGCGCGCCGGCCCCGTTTTGTGCAACTTCCTTTTCGGGCATCAGGCCCAACCGCTTGGCCAAAACCCACGTCACTCCTGCCGAAAGAATAAACCCAATTCCCGGCATCAGCAGAAGCGTTCCCGTTATCAGCATGGGCTCCGGTGTATCGGGCCCCGCGTTGCGGAGCAGCAAAAATCCAACGCCCACGAGCGCCAAGACAATCCCGGTCGAAAGCGAGGTAAGCACGCGCGACACGGTGTTGGGCATCTGCTGGCCGAATTCAGGGCCAGCCGCGATGGGTGAGGCCATCAGGAACCGCTTGCCCGCCTCTGTATCCATATACGCAACCAACTCCTGGCTGGTGCCAAGTTTTTCAATCAGGCGGCCGTGAATCTCGCTTTGCTGCTTGAAGGTGCGGTTCCAGCGACGACTGTCGACGAAGATGCGGACGACCCACACAATTGCAAGAAAGAAGACCGGGAAGAGAATGATGGGGACCAGATCGTGCAAGATTGCAGAGGCTTGAGATGGCTCGTGGTCTGCTGGCGTCAGGTCCGGCCATATCACCCGCTGCAGCGCCCTGTCGCGGCGTCTTTCGGACGGATCGAGCTTGCCAAACAAATAAAACTCGGGGTTGCGCGCAATATCCGGGTGGCTGGCCATGAACTGCGCCAGTTCGGGATTGCTGCGGGCTACGTAGGCCTGATCGGCCAACAGCGAGGGGTCGGCCGCGACCGCCGCTGTCATTGTCGGGCTCAGGCGCAGCAGGTGCAGCATCTGCTCCTGGACATCGGCTACGTCCTTTTCGCTGGGTACTTGCGCGATGGGTGCGGCTGTGGCGTGAGTTTGGGCAACGGCCAGCGGCGCGGTGGCCAACGCGAATGCGCTGATGGCGCAGAAGATCCAAGAGGTGGTGCGGATTCGTACGTTCATGACGATTTCCTCATTTGTCGAAGTCACTGGGACGCGTCTGCATTGAGAACGAATGGGCCGGCGATTGGTTAACAGGAAAGGTCGCGCATTACGGAAAAGGCAAGCACCTGGGGTTTAAAATTGAAGAGGTTGCGGGGTCATTGACCGCACCAAAATTCATGCCCGCGCGCAGCGGCCTGCAAACGACTTGCTGCGGCGGGTAGTTGTGTGGAATCGGGAAGACAATGCGAGCAAAGACGGCTGTGGTACTGGGCGCCCAATGGGGCGACGAGGGTAAGGGAAAGATTGTCGACGTACTGAGCGAGCGGTTCAGTGCCGTGGCGCGCTACGCCGGCGGGCATAACGCCGGGCACACCGTCATTATTGGCGATCACAAGTTCGTGCTGCAGCTCATTCCCTGCGGCGTCATTCGCCCCAACTGCCTGGGTGTCATCGGCAACGGCGTTGTGCTCGACCCGATTTATTTTTTGGATGAAGTCGACCGCGTGCGCAAGACCGGCCTCAATATTGACGGGCGCCTGTTCGTCTCCAACCGCGCGCAGGTGATTCTGCCCTACCACCGCATGATTGAGCTGGCCGCCGAAACCGCGCCCGGACGCCAGAAAATTGGCACCACGAGCAAGGGCATCGGCCCGGCCTATGAAGACAAGATGGCGCGCAGCGGCCTTCGCGTGGTCGATCTGCTGAATTCTTCACTGCTCAGGACGCACATTGAGGCGGCCTGCGAAGAGAAGAACGCCATCGCGCACGCCCTCTTCGGTACGGACCCGCTCGATCCCGCCAAAATGTACGACGATTACGCCGCGGCGGCAGAGCGCATCCGGCCGCTGGTCGCCGATACCGGCCGCTTGCTCCACGGCATTCTGGCCAAGGGCGGCAGCGTGATGTTCGAAGGTGCGCAGGGCACCATGCTCGACATCGATCACGGCACCTATCCCTATGTCACCTCGTCTTCGGCGACGGCGGGCGGCGCGGCCACAGGAACCGGCGTGGGACCCACGGCCATCGGCACCGTCATCTCCGTCACCAAGGCGTACGTGACGCGCGTGGGCGGCGGACCTTTCCCCACCGAGATTCACGGCGCCGCCGGCGATGAGCTGCGCGCGCGCGGCAACGAGTACGGTGCTGTCACTGGCCGTCCCCGCCGCTGCGGCTGGCTCGATATGCCGCTGCACCGCTACTCCAACAAGGTCAACGGCGCGGAGTGGCTAGTGGTCACCAAACTCGACGTCCTTGACGAGCTTGAGGAAATTCCCGTCTGCATCGGCTACGAGATCGACGGCAAAGTCAGCGATGAGATCCCCGCCGACGTGCAGGGCCTCGAGGCCATCAAGCCTGTCTACACCACGCTCAAGGGCTGGCGTCAATCAACCGCAGGTATTGCCGAGTACGACAAGCTGCCGCAGGCTGCGCGCGACTATCTCGCCTTCCAGGAGCGCGAAAGCGGAGCCAAAATCGGCATGATCTCCACCGGCCCCGACCGCGACCATACCATTGTGCTGCCTGAGTTTGCCGCGGCCCTCGATAACATCCACGCGTAAGCAGCAAGTCAGCAAATCAACGGGTGCCCCGTCCTCGCGATGCCTTTATTCTGGTCGCCAGGGCGAGGTAGGCCCCGCTCGCCTTTTCCCTCTCGTTCCCGTCCAATGGGCGCGTCCGCAAAGTGGGCGCTAGTCGCCGTATGTGACTGCCCGGGCCTGTTTATGAGAAATCCATTTGACCAGCACGCCGTTCTGGTACTACCGTGGACGCGTATGCCGGGTTCGTCGATCGACCTACTGAGCCCTCCCCGCTCCCGCCGGTTGCACTCCCGGTGGGCCATCGCTACAGCTCTCGCAATAGCGGTCGGCACCGTTCCTCTCTTCGCCGGCGGCCTGTCACTTGCGCAGAAGCACGAAAGCCGCCACGAGGTCGATCAGCTCGAGGACGAATGGCGCACCGCCGTCCTAAGCGGCGACGTCAAGACCATAGATTCCCTGCTGGCCGACGACTACATGGCTATCACCGCCGCCGGCACCCTCCAGTCGCGCGACGAGTCTCTGCAAAACATGCGCTCCGGCCGCGTGCATTTCACTACGCTCACCATCACCGACCGCAAAGTGCGTTTCTACGGGAACACGGCCGTTGTCACCTCGCTGGCCACTATTGATGCCACTACCCCCGAAGGTCAAGTGACCGGAGACTACCGTTACACGCACGTCTATGTACGCAATTCGCAGGGCGTTTGGAAGATTGTGAGCTTTGAAGCCAGCCACGTCCGCGCTGCTGGCCCGCACAAGCGCAACGAATTGCACTAGCACCCGCCCGTCCCTGGAACAATTCCTGCAACCTATCCCCATCAAAATCATCTAGATAGCTGTGCGTGGCCTTGCCGCAGACGGAAAACGCGGGAAAATTTGTATCTGGCTCCCGCCGGCCTTGAAAACAAATGGGTCTCGGGGTACACTAAATCAATATAGGACTAATTAAGTCCTATATTGCGGGATTCCGGGTGAAGCACTTCCTCTCTCTTCATAGAGCGGTAGACGCCGGGACCAAATCAATCGGTGCCCGAGGCGCCCAGTTCAACCCTTTTCAGCGCGGTTTCCCGTGGAGGAAAAATGAGTTCAAGTGTCGATACCATTCGCGATCTGGCAGCCCAGGATTACAAGTGGGGCTTTGTTACCGAGATCGACGAAGATCGCGTGCCCAAGGGGCTGAATGAAGACATCGTGCGCCTGATTTCGGCACGCAAAGGCGAGCCAGAGTTCATGCTGGAGTGGCGGCTGAATGCGCTGCGCCACTGGTTTCAATTGGAGCGTGAGCAAGGCGAGCCCAAGTGGGCCAACGTCACGTTCCCTCCCATCGATTACCAGAACATCGTTTACTACTCCGCGCCTAAGCAGAAGCCCTCGCTCGACAGCCTCAACCAGGTCGATCCAGAGTTGCTGAAGACCTACGCGAAGCTTGGTATTCCGATCGATGAACAGAAGCGTCTCTCCAACGTGGCCGTCGACGCAGTCTTCGACTCGGTTTCTGTAGCCACCACGTTCAAGGACAAGCTCGGCGAGATGGGCGTGATCTTTTGCTCGTTCTCTGAGGCGGTGCAGAAGCATCCCGACCTCATCAAGAAGTACCTGGGCACGGTGGTGCCGCACACCGACAACTTCTATGCGGCTCTCAATGCCGCGGTCTTTACCGACGGCTCATTTGTCTATGTGCCCAAGGGCGTGCGCTGCCCCATGGAGCTTTCCACTTACTTCCGCATCAACGCTGCGGAGACGGGCCAGTTCGAGCGCACGCTGATCATCGCCGACGAAGGCGCGTCCGTGAGTTATTTGGAGGGCTGCACCGCGCCCATCCGCGACACCAACCAGCTTCACGCTGCCGTGGTCGAGCTCATCGCGCTCGACAACGCGCAGATCAAGTACTCCACGGTGCAGAACTGGTACCCCGGCGACAAGGAAGGCCGCGGCGGCATCTACAACTTCGTCACCAAGCGTGGCAACTGCAAGGGCCGCAACTCCAAGATCTCCTGGACGCAGGTCGAGACCGGCTCCGCCATCACCTGGAAGTATCCGAGTTGCATTTTGCAGGGCGACAATTCGGTCGGCGAGTTCTACTCGGTGGCGCTCACCAACAATCGCCAGCAGGCCGACACCGGCACCAAGATGATTCACATCGGCAAGAACACGCGCTCCACCATCGTGTCGAAGGGCATCTCGGCCGGCCACGGGCAAAACACGTATCGCGGCCAGGTCAAGATCATGAAGGGCGCAACGGGCGCGCGTAATTACACGCAGTGCGACTCGCTGCTCATCGGCGACAAGTGCGGTGCGCACACGTTCCCCTACATTGACGTGCGCAACGGCTCGGCGCGCATGGAGCACGAGGCGTCCACGTCGAAAATTGGCGAGGATCAGCTCTTTTATCTGCGCCAGCGCGGCCTCAAGGCCGAAGAGGCGGTTTCGATGATCGTGAACGGATTTTGCAAGACCGTCTTCAAGGAACTGCCCATGGAGTTCGCTGTGGAAGCGCAAAAGCTGCTGGGCGTGAGCCTGGAAGGCAGCGTCGGATAAAGCGGGTGTCAGGTTTCAGGTGTCACGGATCAGCAAACCGGCCTGCTGCGCAGGTAAGCAACTCGGCAAGTTAGTTTCGGGAACGCACGAAGTGTCAGGGCACGACTTTAGTTGTGCCGCAAAGGGCCACAAGAAGATCGGGGCTTTAGCCCCTGCGAGAAATTCCCCAACGCAAGTACGGAGAGAGAACAAACAATGGCATTGTTAGAAATTCAAGATCTGCACGCCTCGGTGGATGGACACGAAATCCTGAAGGGCGTGAATTTGACAATAAATGCGGGCGAAGTGCATTCCATCATGGGCCCCAACGGCTCAGGGAAAAGCACGCTGGCCGCGGTGCTGGCGCGCCGCGATGCTTATGAGGTCACAAGTGGCAGGGTTCTGTTCAACGGCAAGGACCTGCTTGAGATGGCTCCCGAAGTAGCCGCTTGCGAAGGCGTGTTTCTCGCCTTCCAGTATCCGGTGGAGATTCCCGGCATCGGTAACGCGTATTTCCTGCGCTCGGCCATGAATGCGATTCGCAAGTACCACGGCGAGGACGAGCTGGACGCCATGGATTTTCTGCCCCTTTACAAGGAGCGCATGAAACTGCTCGAAATGGACGAGAAGTTCATGAACCGCTCCGTCAACGAGGGCTTCTCGGGCGGCGAAAAGAAGCGCAACGAGATTCTGCAGCTTTCCATGCTCGAGCCCAAGCTTGCCATTCTCGACGAGACGGACTCCGGCCTTGACATCGATGCGCTGCGCATCGTGGCGCAGGGCGTGAACGCGATGCGCAACAAGGATCGCTCCTTCCTGGTGATCACGCACTACCAGCGCCTGCTCGACTACATCGCGACGGACTTTGTGCACGTGCTGGTAGATGGCAAAATCGTGCGCTCCGGCGGTCCGGAACTGGCCCTCGAGCTTGAAGAGAAGGGATACAGCGGATCGGAAGCTGATGTGCAACAGGCGTTGCCGGCATAGCAGAGTCCCGGCTGTTTTGAAAGGGCACGAGATAACCCGTGCTTCAAACGGGCAAATAACAATCCGGGGCATTCGCCCCTGCGGGGATTTGGTTGAGCGAATCAGGCAAGAAAGACGAGAAAGCAATGGCAACGACGACCTCACGGTTGGAAAAGTATTTTGAAGCTTACGAGGACGTGCGCGCGCAGGGGCTGGAACGCGAGCCGGTGTGGCTGCAGCAGTTGCGCGAAGACGGCTGGGCGCGCTTCAGCGCCAAGGGATTTCCCTCGACGCACGACGAAGATTGGCGTTTCACCAATCTCGCGGCGCTCGCGAAAACCCCTTTCCGCCGCGCGGTCAAGGGTGAATTCACAGTTTCGGCCGCGCAGCTTGAGCCCTGGCGTGTAGCGGGCGCTGCCTGCCAGTTGGTTTTCGTCAACGGCCACTTCGCGCCCGAGCTTTCCGATCTAGGGAGCCTCCCCGAGGGCTTGCTCGTGTGCTCGTTGGCCAAGGCCATCGACTGCGGCAGGGAAGGTTGCGCTCCCGAAGGCATCGAGCAGCATCTCGGCCGCTACGCCGACATGAGCCGCGACGTCTTTACCGCACTCAACACAGCACTGTGGGAAGACGGCGCGTACCTGCGCATCCACCGCGGTGTGGCGCTCCACCAGCCGATTCATCTTTTGTACTTGTCGGCGGGCGCCGGCGCTGAAATCGCGACCCATCCGCGCACTCTGATCATCGCGGAAGACGCGAGCCAGGCGGCCATCGTCGAGGATTACGTCTCGCTTGGCAGCGAAGCTGCATTTTCGAACGCCGTCACTGAACTCGCAGCCGGCCAGGATGCCGTTATCTCACACTTCCTCATCGAACGCGAGAATCTGGCATCGTTCAACGTCTCCACGCTGCGCATCGAGCAGTCGCGCAGCGCCAATGTCGACTCGCACTCCATCTTGCTGGGCGGCGGACTCGTGCGCAACAACGTGCACCCCGTGCTGAACGGCGAAGGTGCGGAGTGTCTGATCAACGGCCTGTTCGTCGGCGAGGGACGCCAGCACATCGACAATTACATGCTCGTCGAGCACGCACGGCCCCACTGCAACAGCCGCCAGTTTTACAACGGCATTCTCGCCGATCACGCGCGCGGCGTGTTTCACGGCCGCATCGTGGTGCACAAGGACGCGCAAAAGACCGACGCCAAGCAGACCAATCGCAACTTGCTGCTCAGTGACAACGCGCGCATCGACACCAAGCCGCAGCTTGAAATCTACGCCGACGACGTGAAGTGCACGCACGGCGCCACCATCGGCCAGATCGACGAGACGCAGCTGTTCTATCTGCGTTCGCGCGGCTTTGCCGAGGCCGAC